>NZ_JBKKJR010000101.1:0-208 GCF_046614755.1 Megasphaera indica | reverse complement strand
ACTGCCCGCCTGAGACTGTCCGCAAGCTCGTTACGCTTCTCGTTAGAATTCCAATAAAACAAGGTTGGTATCCCACCAGCGGCTCCGTGAATACTGGCGTACTCACTTCTCTGCCTCCCAACTATCCTGTACATCTCTTACCGGAATCCAATCTCAGGTTACAGTAAAGCTCCATGGGGTCTTTCTGTCCAGTCGCGGGTAACCTGCA
>NZ_JBKKJR010000100.1:0-212 GCF_046614755.1 Megasphaera indica | reverse complement strand
TGGTCCTATGTCAAGTTTGAGTACAAATTAAATTGAGGTTTCTATCAATCAGTTATCCAGCAATCAAAGCTGCCTTTTTCTTGTAGTTTGCATATAATTTTTCATAGTCATTTGGTGACATATAGTTACAGTGACTGTGAATTCGAACGGTATTATAAAACGTGTTAATGTATTCAAACACCAGCATATAGGCTTGTTGATAATTTTCAATC
>NZ_JBKKJR010000099.1:0-217 GCF_046614755.1 Megasphaera indica | reverse complement strand
GACAACTGCATAAAAATGTTAGAAAATACCTCTTTTTAAAAAGAGATCTTAACGAACCTTGAATTCTTGTTCATCATGACATCCCGTGTGGATGGCGTGATACATGAAAAATAGTCAAGTAAGTAAGGGCGTACGGCGGATGCCTTGGCCATATCAGCCGAAGAAGGACGCGATAAGCTGCGATAAGCTGCGGTGAGGTGCAAGTAACCTTTGACCC
>NZ_JBKKJR010000098.1:0-217 GCF_046614755.1 Megasphaera indica | reverse complement strand
AAGGCTGAAACTCAAAGGAATTGACGGGGGCCCGCACAAGCGGTGGAGTATGTGGTTTAATTCGACGCAACGCGAAGAACCTTACCAAGCCTTGACATTGATTGCCAGGGACAGAGATGTCCCGTTCCTCTTCGGAGGACAAGAAAACAGGTGGTGCACGGCTGTCGTCAGCTCGTGTCGTGAGATGTTGGGTTAAGTCCCGCAACGAGCGCAACCC
>NZ_JBKKJR010000097.1:0-218 GCF_046614755.1 Megasphaera indica | reverse complement strand
TAAAGTGATACAATAAAAGTATATATAGGGGGCCTTAGTATGACGAAGTTCAACAAACAATTCAAAGTGGATGCTGTCCAATATTACCATGATCATCGTGATTTAGGACTGGTGCTAGCATATAAATAGGACAAGTCAAACTGAGGTTTTCCATAAAGTGATACAATAAAAGTATATATAGGGGGCCTTAGTATGACGAAGTTCAACAAACAATTCAA
>NZ_JBKKJR010000096.1:0-220 GCF_046614755.1 Megasphaera indica | reverse complement strand
TTGAATTGTTTGTTGAACTTCGTCATACTAAGGCCCCCTATATATACTTTTATTGTATCACTTTATGGAAAACCTCAGTTTGACTTGTCCTATTTATATGCTAGCACCAATATAGTTACAGTGACTGTGAATTCGAACGGTATTATAAAACGTGTTAATGTATTCAAACACCAGCATATAGGCTTGTTGATAATTTTCAATCTTAAATCGATTCAGCCAT
>NZ_JBKKJR010000095.1:0-221 GCF_046614755.1 Megasphaera indica | reverse complement strand
CCGGGATGGGAAACCAATCCGGGGTTGTGGACTGCTATCAAATGCATGAGTGAAGCAGAATGAGCTGGGAAGCTCAGCCAGAGAGAGTGAGAGCCTCGTAGGCGTAAGCAAATGCATGGAGCAGGATCCGGAGTACCACGGGACACGAGAAACCCTGTGGGAAGCTGGGGGGACCACCCTCCAAGGCGAAACACTGATATGGACCGATAGCGCATAGTACC
>NZ_JBKKJR010000094.1:0-223 GCF_046614755.1 Megasphaera indica | reverse complement strand
GCAGAAACGGTTTGACCGTGAGAATCCCGATCAAGAACTAGAAGACAAAATACAGGAAATCCGTAGCCAGCATAAAGATTATGGCTATCGGCGCATGACCGGTGAATTAAAAAATCAAGGGTATTGCGTGAACAAGAAGAAAGTCCAACGTATCATGCAGAAACTAGGCCTTCAGGTAACATCCTTTACTCGAAAAAGCCGTAAATACAGCTCTTATAGAGGC
>NZ_JBKKJR010000093.1:0-223 GCF_046614755.1 Megasphaera indica | reverse complement strand
AACCGGGATGGGAAACCAATCCGGGGTTGTGGACTGCTATCAAATGCATGAGTGAAGCAGAATGAGCTGGGAAGCTCAGCCAGAGAGAGTGAGAGCCTCGTAGGCGTAAGCGAATGCATGGAGCAGGATCCGGAGTACCACGGGACACGAGAAACCCTGTGGGAAGCTGGGGGGACCACCCTCCAAGGCGAAACACTGATATGGACCGATAGCGCATAGTACC
>NZ_JBKKJR010000092.1:0-223 GCF_046614755.1 Megasphaera indica | reverse complement strand
GACCGCCCCAGTCAAACTGCCCGCCTGAGACTGTCCGCAAGCTCGTTACGCTTCTCGTTAGAATTCCAATAAAACAAGGTTGGTATCCCACCAGCGGCTCCGTGAATACTGACGTACTCACTTCTCTGCCTCCCAACTATCCTGTACATCTCTTACCGGAATCCAATCTCAGGTTACAGTAAAGCTCCATGGGGTCTTTCTGTCCAGTCGCGGGTAACCTGCA
>NZ_JBKKJR010000091.1:0-223 GCF_046614755.1 Megasphaera indica | reverse complement strand
CACCCCATAATACATTTCTTGCTTCATTAAGCCGAAGAAGTTCTCCATGACAGCGTTATCATGACAGTTGCCCTTTCGAGACATGCTCTGAAAAATTCGTTCTTCTTTAAGTTTCTGGGTATAGGCTTTCATTTGATATGCCCAGCCCTGATCGGAGTGAAACGTTCTTCGATACGGACAATCAGCCGTGATTTTGATTGCTTCAGCCTGCGCTTCCAGTATG
>NZ_JBKKJR010000090.1:0-223 GCF_046614755.1 Megasphaera indica | reverse complement strand
AAACGCTCTTCCATATATCATGGAGAGTTTGATCCTGGCTCAGGACGAACGCTGGCGGCGTGCTTAACACATGCAAGTCGAACGAGAAGAGATGAGAAGCTTGCTTCTTATCGATTCGAGTGGCAAACGGGTGAGTAACGCGTAAGCAACCTGCCCTCTAGATGGGGACAACAGCTGGAAACGGCTGCTAATACCGAATACGTTCTTTCTGTCGCATGGCAGA
>NZ_JBKKJR010000089.1:0-223 GCF_046614755.1 Megasphaera indica | reverse complement strand
AAAAAATATTTCACGCTGTATTTGCCAGCTTATATGGCTTCGCAGCTCCTGCGGACTGGCGTTTTGGTACTTTGCAAAATGCTCGTCCAGATACGGCAGCATTTTCAGGCTTCTGTGAACGAGGTTTACCAGATTCACCATGTGTTCAATGCCATTTTGGTGGCGAATCCGGTAGGCATTCAGCGACCAGAAGGTCTTCTGCTCATAATAGTTGGTTTCGATG
>NZ_JBKKJR010000088.1:0-223 GCF_046614755.1 Megasphaera indica | reverse complement strand
GGACCGAGGACGTTCCCGCAATGTCACCCACCAGGGGCCAGGCAGCCGTATCCATTAGGGCTAAACAAAAAATCCGAAAAAAACAAATCCCGGACTGTAAAAAGCCCGGGATTGCGCGTAAAATAGAGTTATGAAGACACTAAATACGCATGTTAATTATACAATATGGGAAGCGCCTTATCAACTGTCACTTCCCTTGAATATTTCATTCCAGATTCCAGAT
>NZ_JBKKJR010000087.1:0-223 GCF_046614755.1 Megasphaera indica | reverse complement strand
GACGAAGGGTGTACTTCTATTTCACGTAAATATGGAATGGCAAGTAGCAGCCAATTGCTAAAGTGGACTGCAGCCTACAAAGCATTTGGAGATGATGGATTGAAAAGATCCTGCTCTCGAAAAATATACTCTTTCAAAGAGAAACTTTCTGTGGTACAGTCTTACTTAACAAGCGAATTTTCATATCAGGAACTCGCCCTTCAAGTAGGAATCAACAATCCGA
>NZ_JBKKJR010000086.1:0-223 GCF_046614755.1 Megasphaera indica | reverse complement strand
GATTCGAGTGGCAAACGGGTGAGTAACGCGTAAGCAACCTGCCCTCTAGATGGGGACAACAGCTGGAAACGGCTGCTAATACCGAATACGTTCTTTCTGTCGCATGGCAGAGGGAAGAAAGGGAGGCTCTTCGGAGCTTTCGCTGGAGGAGGGGCTTGCGTCTGATTAGCTAGTTGGAGGGGTAACGGCCCACCAAGGCGACGATCAGTAGCCGGTCTGAGAG
>NZ_JBKKJR010000085.1:0-224 GCF_046614755.1 Megasphaera indica | reverse complement strand
CAAAGACGATGTGGTTGATAGGCCGGGAGTGGAAGTACAGCGATGTACGGAGCGGACCGGTACTAATAGACCGAGGACTTGACTACAAATATTCCTACCGATTGGTAGGGGGTGCCACGTGGGCGACCCGTTAAGAAGAAAACATTTTTATGCAGTTGTCAGGATACGAAAATCCTGAATAACATAATTCAGTGGCGATAGCTGCGGGGATCCACCTGTTCCCA
>NZ_JBKKJR010000084.1:0-231 GCF_046614755.1 Megasphaera indica | reverse complement strand
GGTAGCCGTATCGGAAGGTGCGGCTGGATCACCTCCTTTCTAGGGAAAACCTAAGAAGTCGGCACGGTGGCAATTCATTCATTGTTCAGTTTTGAGAGGTCATCCTCTCAATCGTACCTTGACAACTGCATAAAAATGTTAGAAAATACCTCTTTTTAAAAAGAGATCTTAACGAACCTTGAATTCTTGTTCATCATGACATCCCGTGTGGATGGCGTGATACATGAAAAA
>NZ_JBKKJR010000083.1:0-235 GCF_046614755.1 Megasphaera indica | reverse complement strand
ATGACTCCATCCATAGTAACCTGATGTAGAAACGCCCAGTTCTGCCAGCACTCCAGATACCGAAAAATGGCGTTTCTCCTGATGGGCTTTTTCGGCTTCCTGTTTGACGCTATGGTAAATGGCAGGGATTATTTGTCTAGAATGCTGATAGCTTTTTTTAAGACATTGATGGCATCCTTGGCATCTCGTAATTCACGTTTCAAACGAGCGATTTCCTTGGCTTCATCAGATGCAT
>NZ_JBKKJR010000082.1:0-235 GCF_046614755.1 Megasphaera indica | reverse complement strand
AACTAACTATACGCCCTGTTCAGACTCGCTTTCGCTGCGGCTCCGCATTTTCTGCTTAACCTCGCTAGCTGAAGTAACTCGCCGGTTCATTCTTCAATAGGCACGCCGTCGCACCTAAAAAGTGCTTCGACTGCTTGTAGACATACGGTTTCAGGTTCTCTTTCATTCCCCTCCCGGGGTTCTTTTCACCTTTCCCTCACGGTACTATGCGCTATCGGTCCATATCAGTGTTTCG
>NZ_JBKKJR010000081.1:0-237 GCF_046614755.1 Megasphaera indica | reverse complement strand
GAAGAAAGGCTATCCATGGGATAATGCCTGCATAGAATCATTCCATGCCTTGATTAAGCGAGAATGGCTGAATCGATTTAAGATTGAAAATTATCAACAAGCCTATATGCTAGTGTTTGAATACATTCAGCAGTTTACAACTTTTTGAACAAATAAATATCGCGTAACCACACCTTTGAAGTATAATGAATCTGCTAAAACACATCATCTCAAAGGAGTTACGCGATGAATTCATTA
>NZ_JBKKJR010000080.1:0-245 GCF_046614755.1 Megasphaera indica | reverse complement strand
TGGGAACAGGTGGATCCCCGCAGCTATCGCCACTGAATTATGTTATTCAGGATTTTCGTATCCTGACAACTGCATAAAAATGTTTTCTTCTTAACGGGTCGCCCACGTGGCGCCCCCTACCAATCGGTAGGAACTATTTGTAGTCAAGTCCTCGGTCTATTAGTACCGGTCCGCTCCGTACATCGCTGTACTTCCACTCCCGGCCTATCAACCACATCGTCTTTGTGGGACCTTACTTACTAATG
>NZ_JBKKJR010000079.1:0-248 GCF_046614755.1 Megasphaera indica | reverse complement strand
AAGTACCTGTGAAGATGCAGGTTACCCGCGACTGGACAGAAAGACCCCATGGAGCTTTACTGTAACCTGAGATTGGA
The DNA here is from genome assembly GCF_046614755.1 of Megasphaera indica. Classification (NCBI taxonomy): domain Bacteria; kingdom Bacillati; phylum Bacillota; class Negativicutes; order Veillonellales; family Veillonellaceae; genus Megasphaera; species Megasphaera indica. Next base: position 171 of record NZ_JBKKJR010000079.1, on the reverse strand, counting down.
TTCCGGTAAGAGATGTACAGGATAGTTGGGAGGCTGAGAAGTGAGTACGCCAGTATTCATGGAGCCGCTGGTGGGATACCAACCTTGTTTTATTGGAATTCTAACGAGAAGCGTAACGAGCTTGCGGACAGTCTCAGGCGGGCAGTTTGACTGGGGCGGTCGCCTCCGAAA
>NZ_JBKKJR010000078.1:0-253 GCF_046614755.1 Megasphaera indica | reverse complement strand
AAGGCTGAAACTCAAAGGAATTGACGGGGGCCCGCACAAGCGGTGGAGTATGTGGTTTAATTCGACGCAACGCGAAGAACCTTACCAAGCCTTGACATTGATTGCCAGGGAAAGAGATTTCCCGTTCTTCTTCGGAAGACATGAAAACAGGTGGTGCACGGCTGTCGTCAGCTCGTGTCGTGAGATGTTGGGTTAAGTCCCGCAACGAGCGCAACCCCTATCTTCTGTTACCAGCGGTTCGGCCGGGGACTCA
>NZ_JBKKJR010000077.1:0-257 GCF_046614755.1 Megasphaera indica | reverse complement strand
ACTTGCACCTCACCGCAGCTTATCGCAGCTTATCGCGTCCTTCTTCGGCTGATATGGCCAAGGCATCCGCCGTACGCCCTTACTTACTTGACTATTTTTTCATGTATCACGTCATCCACACGGGATGTTGTGATGAACAAGAATTCAAGGTTCGTTAAGATCTCTTTTTAAAAAGAGGTATTTTCTAACATTTTTATGCAGTTGTCAAGGTACGATGATAAAAAAGTTTGGTGGAGATGAGGAGAATCGAACTCCTG
>NZ_JBKKJR010000076.1:0-261 GCF_046614755.1 Megasphaera indica | reverse complement strand
GGGATATTGCAAAACCCGCTCTATCAACGTGCTTTTGGCATACCAACTGTCAAAGAACAGTAATACCTGCCGGTCTTTCAGTAAGGGCATCACCTCCTCGATGAGATCACCAGCTAACTCAAGTTTGGTCTTTTCTTTCGGCCACATCCAGTATCCTACGGGAACCGCTAAATAGCGGATGAGCGGAGCTTCACCTGCATGCTGGCTCAGGACAGGGACGCTCAGCGTCAGACTGACGAAGCAATGACCGTTCACATAGGG
>NZ_JBKKJR010000075.1:0-261 GCF_046614755.1 Megasphaera indica | reverse complement strand
GGGATATTGTAAAACCCGTTCTATCAGAGGGCTTTTGGCATACCAACTGTCAAAGAGCAACAGTACCTGCCGGTCTTTCAGCAAGGGCATCACCTCCTCGATGAGATCACCAGCTAACTCAAGTTTGGTCTTTTCTTTCGGCCACATCCGGTATCCTACGGGAACCGCTAAATAGCGGATGAGCGGAGCTTCACCTGCATGCTGGCTCAGGACAGGGACGCTCAGCGTCAGACTGACGAAGCAATGACCGTTCACATAGGG
>NZ_JBKKJR010000074.1:0-262 GCF_046614755.1 Megasphaera indica | reverse complement strand
GCAAACGGCACAATTGGCTTGCAGCTTGATTCCAGCAGCTTTACAGAATGAGCCAGTCTTCCTCAGTGTCGATGATACGACGGTGCCGAAATTCGGCAAGAAGTTCGATGCCGTTTCTGTGTTGCATGACCACGCCTGCCATACAGGCAAGCCCTATGTGAACGGTCATTGCTTCGTCAGTCTGACGCTGAGCGTCCCTGTCCTGAGCCAGCATGCAGGTGAAGCTCCGCTCATCCGCTATTTAGCGGTTCCCGTAGGATAC
>NZ_JBKKJR010000073.1:0-267 GCF_046614755.1 Megasphaera indica | reverse complement strand
CCACAAAGACGATGTGGTTGATAGGCCGGGAGTGGAAGTACAGCGATGTACGGAGCGGACCGGTACTAATAGACCGAGGACTTGACTACAAATATTCCTACCGATTGGTAGAGGTCGCTACGTGGGCGACCCGTTAAGAAGAAAACGTTTTTATGTAGTTGTCAGGATACGAAAATCCTGAATAACATAATTCAGTGGCGATAGCTGCGGGGATCCACCTGTTCCCATGCCGAACACAGCAGTTAAGCCCGCAAACGCCGAAAGTAC
>NZ_JBKKJR010000072.1:0-277 GCF_046614755.1 Megasphaera indica | reverse complement strand
AGGAGTTAGAGGATGAAAATCTCAAACTCCGGATAGAGAATGCTTTTTTAAAAGAACTGAGGAGACTGCGTTTAGAGGACGAAGCAAAAACGAGAGGGTTGCAAAAATCATTTGCAGTCTCCGAAGATCATTCAAATTAAACGATCTTCTCTCCTATACGCAGATGCCCAAGGCAACCTATATGTACTGGCAGAAACGGTTTGACCGTGAGAATCCCGATCAAGAACTAGAAGACAAAATACAGGAAATCCGTAGCCAGCATAAAGATTATGGCTAT
>NZ_JBKKJR010000071.1:0-286 GCF_046614755.1 Megasphaera indica | reverse complement strand
CTCACCGCAGCTTATCGCAGCTTATCGCGTCCTTCTTCGGCTGATATGGCCAAGGCATCCGCCGTACGCCCTTACTTACTTGACTATTTTTTCATGTATCACGCCATCCACTCGGGATGTCATGATGAACAAGAATTCAAGGTTCGTTAAGATCTCTTTTTAAAAAGAGGTATTACTAACATTTTTATGCAGTTGTCAAGGTACGATGATAAAAAAGTTTGGTGGAGATGAGGAGAATCGAACTCCTGACCCCCTGCTTGCAAGGCAGGTGCTCTCCCAGCTGAGC
>NZ_JBKKJR010000070.1:0-286 GCF_046614755.1 Megasphaera indica | reverse complement strand
TTGAATCTTCGTAAATGGTTTGAATCTGTTTTTTTACCTCCGTACGGTGCGTAGCTTGTTTGGATAATTTGCGATGACTCCATCCATAGTAACCTGATGTAGAAACGCCCAATTCTGCCAGCACTCCAGATACCGAAAAATGGCGTTTCCCCTGATGGGCTTTTTCGGCTTCCTATTTGACGCTATGGTAAATGGCGGGGATTATTTGTCTAGAATGCTGATAGCTTTTTTTAAGACATTGATGGCATCCTTGGCATCTCGTAATTCACGTTTCAAACGAGCGATT
>NZ_JBKKJR010000069.1:0-289 GCF_046614755.1 Megasphaera indica | reverse complement strand
TTCCTATCCTCCCAGGGGGCCTCCCCCCAAGTACTTTCGGCGTTTGCGGGCTTAACTGCTGTGTTCGGCATGGGAACAGGTGGATCCCCGCAGCTATCGCCACTGAATTATTCGATTCAGGATTTTCGTATCCTGACAACTGCATAAAAATGTTTTCTTCTTAACGGGTCGCCCACGCGGCGACCCCTACCAATCGGTAGGAATATTTGTAGTCAAGTCCTCGGTCTATTAGTACCGGTCCGCTCCGTACATCGCTGTACTTCCACTCCCGGCCTATCAACCACATCGT
>NZ_JBKKJR010000068.1:0-296 GCF_046614755.1 Megasphaera indica | reverse complement strand
TCGATATCGGTCTTGGCATAGCTGTTCCGGTCCCCGCAGTAATGAAGCTGGACGGCATACTCTTTTGTCTTATGCAGGAAATACTCGGTTTTTTCCATTGCCTTTTGTAGTTGCGTCTTACGATGGCCTTTGCCATGGACGAATACGACGTGCCCTTTGCCATGGACGAATACGACGTGCCCTTTGCGTTGAAGCCGTTTCAGTTTTCCCAGCAGCCGACGTAAATGGTACCGATGGACAGCGTGGGTATGAAGCACTTGGATGCCAAAGAGTTCCTGGGTCTGGAGAATAAAGCC
>NZ_JBKKJR010000067.1:0-307 GCF_046614755.1 Megasphaera indica | reverse complement strand
TCTGCGGGTCAAAGGTTACTTGCACCTCACCGCAGCTTATCGCAGCTTATCGCGTCCTTCTTCGGCTGATATGGCCAAGGCATCCGCCGTACGCCCTTACTTACTTGACTAGTTATGACGTTCATCGCAGTTCGTTCATCGTTCATCGAATCACTTCGACCAACGACCTACGGCCTACGACAAACGGCTCTATTCTAAGGTTCGTTAAGATCTCTTTTTAAAAAGAGGTATTTTCTAACATTTTTATGCAGTTGTCAAGGTACGATGATAAAAAAGTTTGGTGGAGATGAGGAGAATCGAACTCCTG
>NZ_JBKKJR010000066.1:0-324 GCF_046614755.1 Megasphaera indica | reverse complement strand
CCCTCTCGTTTTTGCTTCGTCCTCTAAACGCAGTCTCCTCAGTTCTTTTAAAAAAGCATTCTCTATCCGGAGTTTGAGATTTTCATCCTCTAACTCCTGGACATGTTCCACGCTGGTATCGACGACTGGCTTCTGCTCCTGAGTATCTGGTTTTCTGGTTCGTGATTCGCTCAAAGTTCTTTTCCTGCCTTTCCTATGTGGCCGTAATGCATTCGGCCCAGCTATTTTAAATTCATTGACCCATCTGGCAATCATTGTCGGATTGTTGATTCCTACTTGAAGGGCGAGTTCCTGATATGAAAATTCGCTTGTTAAGTAAGACTG
>NZ_JBKKJR010000065.1:0-327 GCF_046614755.1 Megasphaera indica | reverse complement strand
GGGATATTGCAAAACCCGCTCTATCAACGTGCTTTTGGCATACCAACTGTCAAAGAACAGTAATACCTGCCGGTCTTTCAGTAAGGGCATCACCTCCTCGATGAGATCACCGGCTAATTCAAGTTTGGTCTGCTCTTTCGTCCACATCCGGTACCCTACGGGAACCGCCAGATAGCGGATAAGCGGAGCTTTTCCTTCATGCTGGTTCAGGACAGGGACACTCAGTGTCAAACTGACGAAGCAATGACCATTTACGTAAGGCTTGCCTGTATGGCAGGCGTGGTCATGCAACAGAGAAACAGCATCGAACTTCTTGCCGAATTTCGG
>NZ_JBKKJR010000064.1:0-345 GCF_046614755.1 Megasphaera indica | reverse complement strand
CCCAGGGGGCCTCCCCCCAAGTACTTTCGGCGTTTGCGGGCTTAACTGCTGTGTTCGGCATGGGAACAGGTGGATCCCCGCAGCTATCGCCACTGAATTATGTTATTCAGGCGTCGGACAAGTCCGACGTAAGCGATTCACACAGTTTTGCGTGTCGTCTCCGACTCCTTCAAAACTGGTTCTCTGCTTATCGTATCCTGACAACTGCATAAAAATGTTTTCTTCTTAACGGGCCGCCCACGTGGCGACCCCTACCAATCGGTAGGAATATTTGTAGTCAAGTCCTCGGTCTATTAGTACCGGTCCGCTCCGTACATCGCTGTACTTCCACTCCCGGCCTATCAA
>NZ_JBKKJR010000063.1:0-361 GCF_046614755.1 Megasphaera indica | reverse complement strand
CACTTTGGTCGCTAAGGCCCAAACCGCAAAAAATCCAACGGACTTAGTTCAGGCCTTGTGTAAACTAGCTTCATCAACTTCCGAGGCAGCGTAAAAGTTGTAAAGTGCTGAATACATTAACACGTTTTATAATACCGTTCGAATTCACAGTCACTGTAACTATATGTCACCCAATGACTATGAGAAATTATATGCAAACTACAAGAAAAAGGCAGCTTTGATTGCTGGATAACTGATTGATAAAACGAGTGATTTCCTTGGCTTCATCAGATGCATAGTTTCCGGATCCGCGATATGGCATTTCCCCATTATCCCGCAATTGCTTTTGCCATCGGGACAGTGTCTGTTGGGAAATTCCTAA
>NZ_JBKKJR010000062.1:0-363 GCF_046614755.1 Megasphaera indica | reverse complement strand
GGTGATCTCATCGAGGAGGTGATGCCCTTGCTGAAAGACCGGCAGGTACTGTTGCTCTTTGACAGTTGGTATGCCAAAAGCCCTCTGATAGAACGGGTTTTACAATATCCCCACCTGGCCTTCATCTGCAATGTCCGCAGTGATTCGGCGATGTATGAATTGCCGCCATTGCCTAGCGGCAAGCCGGGACGCCCGAAAAAACGAGGAAAGCGGATTCATATGGATGATTTCAACTTGTCCTGGGACATGGACGGCATGAAGGTCGGCCATCGAGTCGTTTTGACCCATATCTGCGGGAATCGACGTATTCATGCCTATGTAAGCTGCACTGCGTCGGGGTCCCGGCGGCTTTTCTTCAGCACC
>NZ_JBKKJR010000061.1:0-363 GCF_046614755.1 Megasphaera indica | reverse complement strand
GGTGCTGAAGAAAAGCCGCCGGGACCCCGACGCAGTGCAGCTTACATAGGCATGAATACGTCGATTCCCGCAGATATGGGTCAAAACGACTCGATGGCCGACCTTCATGCCATCCATATCCCAGGACAAGTTGAAATCATCCAGATGAAGCCGCTTTCCTCGTTTTTTCGGGCGTCCCGGCTTGCCGTTAGGCAAGGGCGGCAATTCATACATCGCTGAATCACTGCGGACATTGCAGATGAAGGCCAGGTGGGGATATTGCAAAACCCGCTCTATCAACGTGCTTTTGGCATACCAACTGTCAAAGAACAGTAATACCTGCCGGTCTTTCAGTAAGGGCATCACCTCCTCGATGAGATCACC
>NZ_JBKKJR010000060.1:0-415 GCF_046614755.1 Megasphaera indica | reverse complement strand
ACAGAGAAACAGCATCGAACTTCTTGCCGAATTTCGGTACCGTCGTATCATCGACACTGAGAAAGACCGGTTCATTCTGTAAGGCCGCCGGAATCAGGCTGCAAGCCAATTGTGCTGTTTGAAGGCGGAGAGAATGGCTCGTCACCGTTTCGTTCTGAAGCGCCCGGTAATAACTATTTAAGCAGCGATGCGTCACCTGGGACAAAAAATTCCGATGAAGAAAGCGAAGAGATGGGAAGGCCTGCAAGGCTACCTGAGCGATGACCAACCATGTCAGTAGGAATCGCGTTGGCCGTGTCGCCGTAGAAAAATATGGAGAAAAGAAACGAAACAGACTACCAATAATCGAATTTTCGAGGTATAATGAATTCATCGCGTAACTCCTTTGAGATGATGTGTTTTAGCAGATTCATTA
>NZ_JBKKJR010000059.1:0-419 GCF_046614755.1 Megasphaera indica | reverse complement strand
ATTGCGTGAACAAGAAGAAAGTCCAACGTATCATGCAGAAACTAGGCCTTCAGGTAACATCCTTTACTCGAAAAAGCCGTAAATACAGCTCTTATAGAGGCAAGGTAGGAACCGTGGCTCCGAATCGGATACGACGTCGTTTTAACACGACTATTCCGCACCAGAAGATTACAACCGACACCTCAGAATTCAAATATTATGAAGTAGATACACAGGGACATCTGACCCTGCACAAGCTTTATCTGGATCCTTTCCTGGACATGTTCAACAATGAAATCATCAGCTATGGAATAGCGAAACATCCTTCGGCTAAAAGCATACTGGAAGCGCAGGCTGAAGCAATCAAAATCACGGCTGATTGTCCGTATCGAAGAACGTTTCACTCCGATCAGGGCTGGGCATATCAAATGAAAGCCTAT
>NZ_JBKKJR010000058.1:0-478 GCF_046614755.1 Megasphaera indica | reverse complement strand
TGAGGTAACCGCAAGGAGCCAGCCGTCGAAGGTGGGGGCGATGATTGGGGTGAAGTCGTAACAAGGTAGCCGTATCGGAAGGTGCGGCTGGATCACCTCCTTTCTAGGGAAGACCTAAGAAGTCGGCACGGTGGCAATTCATTCATTGTTCAGTTTTGAGAGGTCATCCTCTCAATCCCATACATGGGCCTATAGCTCAGCTGGTTAGAGCGCACGCCTGATAAGCGTGAGGTCGGTGGTTCGAGTCCACCTAGGCCCACCAGGGCAAACCGATATACCCGAAATACGCTGTAGAGTACGGACAATCGGCAAGCCATTCCAGATTGCATCGACACACCTCTTTTTATGAGAGGAAGCCATGCATCAGTGGGGGTGTAGCTCAGCTGGGAGAGCACCTGCCTTGCAAGCAGGGGGTCAGGAGTTCGATTCTCCTCATCTCCACCAAACTTTTTTATCATCGTACCTTGACAACTGCATA
>NZ_JBKKJR010000057.1:0-538 GCF_046614755.1 Megasphaera indica | reverse complement strand
GGCATGAAGGTCGGCCATCGAGTCGTTTTGACCCATATCTGCGGGAATCGACGTATTCATGCCTATGTAAGCTGCACTGCGTCGGGGTCCCGGCGGCTTTTCTTCAGCACCTTGGATCCCAGTGCCCTGCATATGAGCTGCGCCTGGCAGGAACGAAAAATCCTACGGGACGCACCGGCAGAGGGCATGGACTACTATCCTCTGAAGCTGTACAAGCTGCGTTGGGCCATCGAAACCAACTATTATGAGCAGAAGACCTTCTGGTCGCTGAATGCCTACCGGATTCGCCACCAAAATGGCATTGAACACATGGTGAATCTGGTAAACCTCGTTCACAGCAGCCTGAAAATGCTGCCGTATCTGGACGAGCATTTTGCAAAGTACCAAAACGCCAGTCCGCAGGAGCTGCGAAGCCATATAAGCTGGCAAATACAGCGTGAAATATTTTTTGGCACTTTGGTCGCTAAGGCCCAAACCGCAAAAAATCCAACGGACTTAGTTCAGGCCTTGTGTAAACTAGCTTCATCAACTTCCGAGG
>NZ_JBKKJR010000056.1:0-552 GCF_046614755.1 Megasphaera indica | reverse complement strand
TTGAATTGTTTGTTGAACTTCGTCATACTAAGGCCCCCTATATATACTTTTATTGTATCACTTTATGGAAAACCTCAGTTTGACTTGTCCTATTTATATGCTAGCACCAATGGTTATCCAAAGGGGTAGATAGTGTTGTAGAATTTCTTGATACTGGTTCAAGCGATAAAGATAACATGGCTATCATTACTTCTGAACGCTTTTGGGAATTACCAGACGATTTACGTATTATTATTGGCACTGGACATAGTCGATATGAAGCAGAAGGATATAATCATACTGATTGTGGGATTGTTAATGATCTTTGGTTTGTTGGGATTTTAGGAGTTTTTGCGATTTATGGCACTGTTTTATTTTTATGGCAGAAAGTCTATCAAAGAGGAAAAGATTCTTTAATGAAATTTATTGCTATTTTTTTCTCTTGTTCTTTTTGTATATTTGATACAGCACTTTACAACTTTTACGCTGCCTCGGAAGTTGATGAAGCTAGTTTACACAAGGCCTGAACTAAGTCCGTTGGATTTTTTGCGGTTTGGGCCTTAGCGACCAAAG
>NZ_JBKKJR010000055.1:0-562 GCF_046614755.1 Megasphaera indica | reverse complement strand
ATCTATGGAGCACCCAAAATTACTAAATTGCTTCAAAAGAAAGGTGAATGTATTTCCGAAAGGACAGTGGGCCTTTACATGCGGCAAATGGGGATTCGTGCTTGTTGGGTCAAGCATTATACCGTTACGACCCAGAGCCGTTGTTTGGATGCTATATTGGTTAACATTCTGCAAGAACAATTTAATCCGCCAAGACCAGACACAATCTGGTGCAGCGATATTACTTATATTTGGACCACTGAAGGATTTGTGTATCTGGCCAGTATCATGGATTTGTTTTCTCGAAAAATCATTGCCTGGAATTTATCCCGGAAGTTGGATGCATCTAGCATTGTTAGGATGATTCAAATGGCAAAGCAAACCAGGAATCCAGGCCGTCTGGTAGTAATTCACACTGACCGCGGTTGTCAATATCTTTCGCAATCCTATATCAAGGAAACCGCACAGATGCGCCGCAGCTATTCGAAGAAAGGCTATCCATGGGATAATGCCTGCATAGAATCATTCCATGCCTTGATTAAGCGAGAATGGCTGAATCGATTTAAGATTGAAAATTATCAAC
>NZ_JBKKJR010000054.1:0-593 GCF_046614755.1 Megasphaera indica | reverse complement strand
AAATTATCCAAACAAGCTACGCACCGTACGGAGGTAAAAAAACAGATTCAAACCATTTACGAAGATTCAAAGCAAATCTATGGAGCACCCAAAATTACTAAATTGCTTCAACAGAAAGGTGAATGTATTTCCGAAAGGACAGTGGGCCTTTACATGCGGCAAATGGGGATTCGTGCTTGTTGGGTCAAGCATTATACCGTTACGACCCAGAGCCGTTGTTTTGATGCCATATTAGTTAATATTCTGCAAGAACAATTTAATCCGCCAAGACCAGACACGATCTGGTGCAGCGATATTACTTATATTTGGACTACTGAAGGCTTTGTGTATTTGGCCAGTATCATGGATTTATTTTCTCGAAAAATCATTGCCTGGAATTTATCCCGGAAGTTGGATGCATCTGGCATTATTAGGATGATTCAAACGGCAAAGCAAACCAGGAATCCAGGCCGTCTGGTAGTAATTCACACTGACCGCGGTTGTCAATATCTTTCGCAATCCTATATCAAGGAAACCGCACAGATGTGCCGCAGCTATTCGAAGAAAGGCTATCCATGGGATAATGCCTGCATAGAATCATTCCATGCCTTGAT
>NZ_JBKKJR010000053.1:0-598 GCF_046614755.1 Megasphaera indica | reverse complement strand
TTGAATTGTTTGTTGAACTTCGTCATACTAAGGCCCCCTATATATACTTTTATTGTATCACTTTATGGAAAACCTCAGTTTGACTTGTCCTATTTATATGCTAGCACCAATTGTGTGTATTTCAATCCACGCACCCGTGAAGGGTGCGACTGTCTATGCTTTTTCTGATGATGACAACAACTTTAGATTTCAATCCACGCACCCGTGAAGGGTGCGACTAACTCACGGAGTGTCTTCTTCGGGTTTTCTTCAAATTTCAATCCACGCACCCGTGAAGGGTGCGACGACAAGGCTTATAAAGTCCCTACAGGCGTAGCGTTTATTTCAATCCACGCACCCGTGAAGGGTGCGACAGGTTGCCATGGTGTGCAATCAGAGCGGAAAAGACTATTTCAATCCACGCACCCGTGAAGGGTGCGACAAGTCACTAGTGGACTTAATCGAATACCCCAGAGAATTTCAATCCACGCACCCGTGAAGGGTGCGACTTGGTGCTAGCATATAAATAGGACAAGTCAAACTGAGGTTTTCCATAAAGTGATACAATAAAAGTATATATAGGGGGCCTTAGTATGACGAAGTTCAACAAACAATTCAA
>NZ_JBKKJR010000052.1:0-639 GCF_046614755.1 Megasphaera indica | reverse complement strand
GACTATGAAAAATTATATGCAAACTACAAGAAAAAGGCAGCTTTGATTGCTGGATAACTGATTGATAGAAACCTCAATTTAATTTGTACTCAAACTTGACATAGGACCACAAAGCCACCGTCGCACCCTTCACGGGTGCGTGGATTGAAATACTATTACCTGTCGTATGTCAATTATCTTGACCAGTCGCACCCTTCACGGGTGCGTGGATTGAAATCACCTATTGAAGAAAGGAAGGTAATACTATGGAAAAGTCGCACCCTTCACGGGTGCGTGGATTGAAATAACAGCTTACGACAGATGGTGACAGAGCTACAGAAGGTCGCACCCTTCACGGGTGCGTGGATTGAAATTAAATAGTGATTTTCTAATGATATTTTAAATAAAGTCGCACCCTTCACGGGTGCGTGGATTGAAATGGAAAAGACAACACAATAATTAATCAAGTTTGCTTGTCGCACCCTTCACGGGTGCGTGGATTGAAATTCAACGAAAGCGGAAAGAGACACATGGGTAGAAGAAAAGTCGTGGTGCTAGCATATAAATAGGACAAGTCAAACTGAGGTTTTCCATAAAGTGATACAATAAAAGTATATATAGGGGGCCTTAGTATGACGAAGTTCAACAAACAATTCAAAG
>NZ_JBKKJR010000051.1:0-735 GCF_046614755.1 Megasphaera indica | reverse complement strand
TTGAATTGTTTGTTGAACTTCGTCATACTAAGGCCCCCTATATATACTTTTATTGTATCACTTTATGGAAAACCTCAGTTTGACTTGTCCTATTTATATGCTAGCACCATTGTACTTCCCATTGGGTGTCTTGGTTATCATTTCAATCCACGCACCCGTGAAGGGTGCGACTCACCGCCCCCCGTTTCAACTGCAAAGTTAGCAGCATTTCAATCCACGCACCCGTGAAGGGTGCGACCCGTGGCCCAACTTAGACGACCTTGTATATGCTGATATTTCAATCCACGCACCCGTGAAGGGTGCGACGCCATTGGCCCGTCCATTGAAAACGGCTTCTACTACGATTTCAATCCACGCACCCGTGAAGGGTGCGACACGGGGGACCCCAAGGAAGAAGATTTCGACCGTCTCAAAATTTCAATCCACGCACCCGTGAAGGGTGCGACGGCCTTCAAATTGGCCCAGTCACTATCTGCTCTCTCATCAATCATATTGCGAACTGATTGAAAGGCAGTTCAATTTTTGGGCCAATTATCCGGGTATTGCTTATTTTTATAGAAATCAAGACGGGTGCGAAGCTCCGATATATTTTATGTGTGATTTTGCTTCGCACCGCTTTTTTCTCTTGGTTAAATCATCCGGGTACACGTAACATGTTCCGGGATTTTACTTTCATCTACAGTGATATCGTAGTCCGTATAGTTTCTGGGAGCAATGACGCCATCTTTTTTCTGG
>NZ_JBKKJR010000050.1:0-747 GCF_046614755.1 Megasphaera indica | reverse complement strand
TATTTGTAGTCAAGTCCTCGGTCTATTAGTACCGGTCCGCTCCGTACATCGCTGTACTTCCACTCCCGGCCTATCAACCACATCGTCTTTGTGGGACCTTACTTACTAATGTAATGAGAAACCTCATCTCTAGGCTGGTTTCACGCTTAGATGCTTTCAGCGTTTATCCGTCCCCGACGTAGCTACCCAGCTGCACGGCTGGCGCCATGACTGGTACACCATTGGTCGGTCCACTCCGGTCCTCTCGTACTAGGAGCAGCCCCTTTCAAGTTTCTTACGCCCGCGATGGATAGGGACCGAACTGTCTCACGACGTTCTGAACCCAGCTCGCGTACCACTTTAATGGGCGAACAGCCCAACCCTTGGGACCTACTTCAGCCCCAGGATGTGATGAGCCGACATCGAGGTGCCAAACCTCCCCGTCGATATGGACTCTTGGGAGAGATAAGCCTGTTATCCCCAGGGTAGCTTTTATCCGTTGAGCGATGGCAATTCCACTCTCTACCACCGGATCACTAAGCCCGACTTTCGTCCCTGCTCGACCTGTCCGTCTCGCAGTCAAGCTCCCTTCTGCCTTTGCACTCTTCGCGCGGTTTCCGTCCGCGCTGAGGGAACCTTTGGGCGCCTCCGTTACTCTTTCGGAGGCGACCGCCCCAGTCAAACTGCCCGCCTGAGACTGTCCGCAAGCTCGTTACGCTTCTCGTTAGAATTCCAATAAAACAAGGTTGGTATCCCACCAGCGGCTCC
>NZ_JBKKJR010000048.1:0-897 GCF_046614755.1 Megasphaera indica | reverse complement strand
AAATTACCGGATTGCAGCTTGTGATGTAAGGTCAAGACATTGTGGGCCATTGCCAGTATGATGCTAGTTGCTAGGGCATTTTCAGTTCCATGGCTCAAAAAACGTCGGAACGACAGATTGGCCTTGATGTCGGAAAAAGCCCCTTCAGACTGGATGGAACGGTTCATTCGAAGCATCTTCCCTGTGGGAGAACTGATGTGAGCTTCCATTTTGGCCCGTTGGGCTTGAAACCTTTTAGAAAGTTCTAATTGCTTCGTCCTTTTTTCCAACGGCTTCTTGCTGCGATTGCCATGAATGCATCCTTTCTTATAAGGACAGTCCGAACAATCTTCACAGACATAATGGCTTTTGCATATTTCAAATCCCGTGCTGGTTGTTTCAGTCTTTTCCCCGACACAGGTCAGCTTACGATGGTTATGGCAATAAAAAACATCATTTTTCGCGTCATAGTCCATATTCTGGAATTTGCCAATATCTTTCTTGAAACGGCGTTTTTTCCGCTGTTCATGGTCGGACGGTTTGATGTAAGCATCATACCCTTGTTCGGCGAGTTTTGTGTAATTCTCTTCGCTTTCATAGCCGGAGTCGGCAATGACACGGGCATACTGGAAAGGGAAATGCTTGCGGAAATCTTCGAGGAAAGGCAGCAGGGTGGTACAATCTGAAGTCTGCGGTCCAACAGTGACCCAGGTAACGAATCCAGCGTCCACGCCATATTGTACATTATATGCAGGCTTGACCTGTCCATTCTTCATAGCGTCTTCTTTCAGATGCATGAAGGTGGCATCGATATCGGTCTTGGCATAGCTGTTCCGGTCCCCGCAGTAATGAAGCTGGACGGCATACTCTTTTGTCTTATGCAGGAAATACTCGGTTTTTTCCATTGCCTTTTGTAGT
>NZ_JBKKJR010000047.1:0-920 GCF_046614755.1 Megasphaera indica | reverse complement strand
CCCTGTCCTGAACCAGCATGAAGGAAAAGCTCCGCTTATCCGCTATCTGGCGGTTCCCGTAGGGTACCGGATGTGGACGAAAGAGCAGACCAAACTTGAATTAGCCGGTGACTTCATCGAGGAGGTGATGCCCTTACTGAAAGACCGGCAGGTACTGTTGCTCTTTGACAGTTGGTACGCTAAAAGCTCGCTGATAGAACGGGGTTTGCAGTATCCCGGACTGGACATCATCTGTAATGTCCGCAGTGATTCGGCAATGTATGAACTACCGCCATTGCCTAACGGCAAGCCGGGACGCCCGAAAAAACGAGGAAAGCGGATTCATATGAATGATTTTACGCTGTCCTGGAATATGGACGGTATGCAAGTGGGGCATCGGATTGTTTTGACCCATATCTGCGGGAATCGCCGTATCCATGCTTATGTCAGCTACACTACATCTGGCTCCCGGCGGCTTTTCTTCAGCACCCTGAATCCCAGTGACCTGCATATGAGCTGCGCCTGGCAGGAACGAAAGATCCTACGGTACGCACCGGCAGAAGGCATGGACTATTATCCTTTGAAGCTGTACAAGCTGCGTTGGGCCATCGAAACCAACTACTATGAGCAGAAGGCCTTCTGGTCGCTGAATGCCTACCGGATTCGCCGCCAAAATGGTATTGAACATAGGGTGAACCTGGTAAACCTCGTTCACAGCAGCCTGAAAATGCTGCCGTATCTGGACAAGCATTTTGCGAAGTACCAAAACGCCAGTCCACAAGAGCTGCGAAGCCATATAAGCTGGCAAATACAGCGTGAAATATTTTTAGGCACTTTGGTCTCTAAAGCCCAAACCGCAAAAAATCCAACGGACTTAGTGCAGGCCTTGTGTAAACTGGTTTCGTCAACTTCCGAGGTAGCGTAAAAGTTGTAAAGTGCTG
>NZ_JBKKJR010000046.1:0-922 GCF_046614755.1 Megasphaera indica | reverse complement strand
TTTGAATTGTTTGTTGAACTTCGTCATACTAAGGCCCCCTATATATACTTTTATTGTATCACTTTATGGAAAACCTCAGTTTGACTTGTCCTATTTATATGCTAGCACCATGTGCAATCACATAAGTACGCTTGTTGTGTTGTGTCTTTTCCCGATACTCCATCATGAGATTGTACAGCTTAACGGAAATATAACACCGTCTTACGCCGCTCTGTGTCTTTGTGTATTCGTGAATAGTAGCCTTCTTTTCAGCCCCTACAGCCTTTGTGATATTGATGTAGTGTGTTCTCTGTTCAATATCATAGCGGACATCCTTCCATGTAAGGGCCAGTAGCTCTCCACGCCGCATCCCTGTTTCAAAGAGAAGCGGTATAGCAATCCAATTAAAGTGGTTCGCTCCTCGTGCATAGTCATAGAGCTTCTTTACTTCTTCCTTTGTGATTGCTCTTTTCTGTGTCTTCTTCACCTTGGGAAGGCGTACGTTATCACAAGGATTCCTAGGGATATAGTTCCCCCTTACGGCCTCATTGAGTGCAATGGACAACACGGTAAAGACATCGTGCAACGTTCGCATAGAGAAGCGTATAGAAGCATTATCAACCTTCTCCCTTAAAGCCCCCACAAAGGCAGATACAGCGTTCGTGTCTACATCTGTAAGTTTAGGGGCATCCGCTTCAAAGAATGGCTTGATATGGTTGCGGTATCGGCTTTCATAGCTTTCATAGGTTTTTACATCTATGTTTGTCTGCTTCTTCATTTGTAGCCAGTCCTGCATATAGTCTATCAATGTGATAGAGCTACCCTTAAACCGTTGGTGCTAGCATATAAATAGGACAAGTCAAACTGAGGTTTTCCATAAAGTGATACAATAAAAGTATATATAGGGGGCCTTAGTATGACGAAGTTCAACAAACAATTCAAA
>NZ_JBKKJR010000045.1:0-1098 GCF_046614755.1 Megasphaera indica | reverse complement strand
AAGCACGCCGCCAGCGTTCGTCCTGAGCCAGGATCAAACTCTCCATGATATATGGAAGAGCGTTTGGCTCTTGTTTATTGATTGGTATTACTCATTGTTTGACGTTCTATACAATAGAACCTCGCACGTTGGCGTTCATTCAGTTCATTGTTCAGTTTTCAAAGGTCATTGTTGTCATCGCCTCATCGCGACGACTTGTATATCTTACCAGACGTTTCCCATCTTGTCAACACATTTTCCCCAAAAAACTAAAAATAATTTCCATTCGTCTGCCAATACCGGTGTTGGTAACAAAATATCCGTAGTTAGTCACCCAATCCAGGAAAATCCTTATAATGTTTATTATAATATAAGTAGGCCAGTAGAACCACCTCACCAACTACAACCTAAACCCTTTCACAATCATCACGGAAACAGCCCCACCAGGTCCTCCTTCCCCAGCAGGGCTGTTTTCGCACGCCACAATAGTCTCTTCAAAAAAAATCGAAAAAGTTCAAAAAAAGTGTTGACAACCATAGGCCTCGTGAATATAATATAAGAGTACTTGCCACTATAGCTCAGCTGGCAGAGCATCTCATTCGTAATGAGAGGGTCGTAGGTTCGAATCCTATTAGTGGCTCCAAAACCTTAGAGGAATCCTGTTATTGAGAATAGCAGGGTTCTTTTTTTATGCCACAAACAAGGATATTTATAACTGTGTGTCTTCCTAAAACATGCCCTCTGTGAGTCTTCCCATGGCCTCGGCTACTTCTGGTTGCTTCTGGCTCATTACGGCATCGTCGGTATAGTAGTGAATCATTCGTTCATTGCTCCAACCTGCCTGCCTCATGACGGCATCCATGGGCTGTCCTGCCATCATCATATAAGTAGCGTAGGCATGACGGAACGAATGGGGACTAGTATCAGCATCAACCCCAGTCTTATCACACCATTGTTTCATAGACCGATTAAAGTTTCTCGGCTCTCTCCATCCGTCCTTTGTCTTTTGTTGGTCCTATGTCAAGTTTGAGTACAAATTAAATTGAGGTTTCTATCAATCAGTTATCCAGCAATCAAAGCTGCCTTTTTCTTGTAGTTTGCATATAATTTTTCATAGTC
>NZ_JBKKJR010000044.1:0-1524 GCF_046614755.1 Megasphaera indica | reverse complement strand
GGCCGCAAGGCTGAAACTCAAAGGAATTGACGGGGGCCCGCACAAGCGGTGGAGTATGTGGTTTAATTCGACGCAACGCGAAGAACCTTACCAAGCCTTGACATTGATTGCTAGGGACAGAGATGTCCCGTTCCTCTTCGGAGGACAAGAAAACAGGTGGTGCACGGCTGTCGTCAGCTCGTGTCGTGAGATGTTGGGTTAAGTCCCGCAACGAGCGCAACCCCTATCTTCTGTTACCAGCGGTTCGGCCGGGGACTCAGGAGAGACTGCCGCAGACAATGCGGAGGAAGGCGGGGATGACGTCAAGTCATCATGCCCCTTATGGCTTGGGCTACACACGTACTACAATGGCTCTTAATAGAGGGAAGCGAAGGAGCGATCCGGAGCAAACCCCAAAAACAGAGTCCCAGTTCGGATTGCAGGCTGCAACCCGCCTGCATGAAGCAGGAATCGCTAGTAATCGCAGGTCAGCATACTGCGGTGAATACGTTCCCGGGCCTTGTACACACCGCCCGTCACACCACGAAAGTCATTCACACCCGAAGCCGGTGAGGTAACCGCAAGGAGCCAGCCGTCGAAGGTGGGGGCGATGATTGGGGTGAAGTCGTAACAAGGTAGCCGTATCGGAAGGTGCGGCTGGATCACCTCCTTTCTAGGGAAAACCTAAGAAGTCGGCACGGAGGCAATTCATTCATTGTTCAGTTTTGAGAGGCCATCCTCTCAATCGTACCTTGACAACTGCATAAAAATGTTAGAAAATACCTCTTTTTAAAAAGAGATCTTAACGAACCTTGAATTCTTGTCCATCATGACATCCCTTATGGATGGCGTGATACATGAAAAAATAGTCAAGTAAGTAAGGGCGTACGGCGGATGCCTTGGCCATATCAGCCGAAGAAGGACGCGATAAGCTGCGATAAGCTGCGGTGAGGTGCAAGTAACCTTTGACCCGCAGATCTCCGAATGGGGAAACCCGGCAGCAGTAGTGCTGTCATCCTCTATGAGGAAGGGCACCCGGTGAACTGAAACATCTAAGTAGCCGGAGGAAAAGGAATCAACAGAGATACCCCTAGTAGCGGCGAGCGAACGGGGCAGAGCCCAAACCGGGATGGGAAACCAATCCGGGGTTGTGGACTGCTATCAAATGCATGAGTGAAGCAGAATGAGCTGGGAAGCTCAGCCAGAGAGAGTGAGAGCCTCGTAGGCGTAAGCAAGTGCATGGAGCAGGATCCGGAGTACCACGGGACACGAGAAACCCTGTGGGAAGCTGGGGGGACCACCCTCCAAGGCGAAACACTGATATGGACCGATAGCGCATAGTACCGTGAGGGAAAGGTGAAAAGAACCCCGGGAGGGGAATGAAAGAGAACCTGAAACCGTATGTCTACAAGCAGTCGAAGACCTTTATATGGTCGACGGCGTGCCTATTGAAGAATGAACCGGCGAGTTACTTCAGCTAGCGAGGTTAAGCAGAAAATGCGGAGCCGCAGCGAAAGCGAGTCTGAACAGGGCGTATAGTTAGTT
>NZ_JBKKJR010000043.1:0-1578 GCF_046614755.1 Megasphaera indica | reverse complement strand
CGACGGCGTGCCTATTGAAGAATGAACCGGCGAGTTACTTCAGCTAGCGAGGTTAAGCAGAAAATGCGGAGCCGCAGCGAAAGCGAGTCTGAACAGGGCGTATAGTTAGTTGGAGTAGACCCGAAACCACAGTGATCTACCCATGTCCAGGTTGAAGCACAGGTAAAAATGTGTGGAGGACCGAACCAGTGAGCGTTGAAAAGCTTTTGGATGAGATGTGGGTAGGGGTGAAATGCCAATCGAACGTGGAGATAGCTGGTTCTCCCCGAAATAGCTTTAGGGCTAGCCTCATGGCGAGAGTACAGGCGGTAGAGCACTGAACGGGGTAGGGGCCTATCCGGCTACTGAACCTAATCAAACTGCGAATGGCTGTACTTATCCATGGGAGTCAGACTGTGAGTAATAAGGCCCATAGTCAAGAGGGAAACAGCCCAGACCAACAGCTAAGGTCCCCAATGCCGTACTAAGTGGCGAAGGATGTGGAATTTCGAAAACAACCAGGATGTTGGCTCAGAAGCAGCCACCATTAAAAGAGTGCGTAATAGCTCACTGGTCGAGAGACTCTGCGCCGAAGATGTCCGGGGCTAAAGTACGGAACCGAAGCTTTGGCAATTAACATAAGTTAATTGGGTAGGGGAGCGTTCCTGCATGGGAGAAGCCTGACCGGAAGGACAGGTGGACAGGCAGGAAGAGAGAATGCCGGTATGAGTAGCGAAAAGAAGGGTGAGAATCCCTTCCACCGAAAGCCTAAGGGTTCCTGGGCAACGATCGTCGTCCCAGGGTAAGTCGGGACCTAATCCGAGGCGGAGACGCGTAGGAGATGGACAACAGGTTGAAATTCCTGTACTGGCTGAGGCCGTTTGAGCGAAGGAGTGACACAGGAAGGAAGGCGCGCGTGCGATTGGAAGAGCACGTCCAAGCAGGTAGGTCGGGAGACAGGCAAATCCGTTTCCCGTAAGGCCGAGATGCGATGGGGAGCTTCTGGAGACAGAAGCGAAGGGGCTGGCACTAAACTGTCGAGAAAAGCTTCTAGTGAGGACTCAGGCACCCGTACCGAAACCGACACAGGTAGGCAGGATGAGAATTCTAAGGTGCGCGGGAAAACCCTCGTTAAGGAACTCGGCAAAATATATCCGTAACTTCGGGAAAAGGATAACCCAGCGTACGTGAAGTGCAGAAGCGCATGGAGCGGAGATGGGTGGCAGAAGAGAGGCCCAAGCGACTGTTTACCACAAACACAGGCGTCTGCTAAAGCGAAAGCTGATGTATAGATGCTGACACCTGCCCGGTGCTGGAAGGTTAAGAGGAAGTGTTAGCGCAAGCGAAGCAGTGAATTGAAGCCCCAGTAAACGGCGGCCGTAACTATAACGGTCCTAAGGTAGCGAAATTCCTTGTCGGGTAAGTTCCGACCCGCACGAAAGGTGTAACGATTTGGGCACTGTCTCAACGAGGGACCCGGTGAAATTGAAGTACCTGTGAAGATGCAGGTTACCCGCGACTGGACAGAAAGACCCCATGGAGCTTTACTGTAACCTGAGATTGGATTCCGGTAAGAGATGTACAGGATAGTTGGGAGGC
>NZ_JBKKJR010000042.1:0-2069 GCF_046614755.1 Megasphaera indica | reverse complement strand
TAATGAATTCATCGCGTAACTCCTTTGAGATGGTGTGTTTTAGCAGATTCATTATACTTCAAAGTGTGGTTACGCGATATTTATTTGTTCAAAAAGTTGTAAACTGCTGAATATTTTAGAAAGGACTGATTGTATGAAAAAATCAATGCTAGTAGCCGCTTCCCTTTGTGCCATGTTAGCCGCCGTTTCTGTTGGCGGATGTGGGAGTAACAACACTTCCGGATCTGGCAATAATCAGCCTAAGCAAGAACAGAAGGCTTCTGAAGCTCAAGAATACTACAATAAATTCGTGAGCATCCAAATGGGTATCTCTTATGATGAAGCTAAAGCCATTATGGGCAGTGATGGGCAACAAACTCAATCTTCAGATACAGGTAATCTGAAATCCGAATCATATAAATGGGACGGCCCAAAGGGTATCAATGTATCTTTGCATTTCCAAAATGGTGTTTTAAAGTCTAAGCAAATAATCGGTACAACATCCAAAGCTCCTAAAGGCAAGGAAGTCACGATGGATAAGTTTAACCAAATCCAAACCGGCATGTCCCATGATGATGTAAAAGGAATTTTGGGATTTGATGGCTGTCTTTCTTCAGAAACTAAACTATTCAACAGCGATCAAAAGATATTCCATTGGCATAACCCAAAGGGTGGCTTCTTGCAGATATCTTTTAAAGATGGTGCTGTAGATAGTAAAATGCAGAGCAACCTCAAGTAACTTCCTACAATTACCTATTTGAAAATCAGCAATATGGCGGAACGGATGAAGGAGTGAGTAAATTGAAAAATGCTCGTTTAATCATTGGTATTGTTTCATTCATTTTGTTTTTCATCATTCTTTTCCAGTCCTGTGCCGCAGGATTCGTTAATTCCGTCAATGCCAGCTCTGATGCTGGTGGCAGTGTCGGCTTAGTCGTAGCCTTTATGGTCGTCATCGCCGGCATCATCGCTATCGTCTGCCGCAAAAACGCAACGGGCTCCATCGTCGCAGGCGTTGTTTATGGCCTGTCCGGGTCTGTTAGGGGTCGCCAATTCGGATGTCTATAAAGACTTGTCTATTTGGGGCGGCCTGTTCATTATTTTCGCTATTTTCTACATTTTCTCTGGAATCAAACAAAAGAAAAGCGATAAAGCAAATCTGTAATCATCAAATAACTAAATAATCCGTTTTCGCCATTGCTGATATATATACTTTGTTACTTGACAAATTAATATTGGAGTTATACAGGGATTTCGTTGTATAATGAAGCCAAGGAGGTGGTTGCTATGCTCAAAAATCTTTTTGACTTCAAAAAAAAATATCATGACGTAGAAACTGCCATCATTGATGATAGCCATGAAGTAAATGAGGCGATTTCTAAGTCAAAAAAGGAGTGGCATAAATGGGATCATTTGACCAAGAAAACGGTATGGATACCGAAAGAAAAATCCCCTTAATGGACATTTTATATAAGGATACCTACCGAATTGATTCATATCTAGCCCAAATCACCAATGGAACCCTGCGAGGCGTTAAATTACAAAACCACGCTTCCCAGGGTTCTTCTCGTTCTATAAAAGGCAGCATTAAGATAGCTAGTTTCAACAAAGAAAGTAAAAAGCTGAGTGATTATCTGCAAGAGCAAAATATTGACCCGCATGACCATAGTATCATTGAGTTAATTAACATCTTAGACCTGCCTATCTATGATAATTTACCCGAAAAGGCACAAGGAGCCCTTGTCCATATTCATGGTCAACTTTCTATACGTGATTTCAATGCATGTGTCGACATAGTTCCTTTCATGGCCAAGAATCGGCAATTATTCAACATAGAAAAGCAAGAAGCAACAAACGTGAATAAAATGTTCTCTGCTATAACTAAGTTTATCCCTATGAATATTGAAGCAGAGTTATCTATGCCTTCTGGCGAAATCGTTCGCGGAATCTTGAAAAGAGATGCAATGTTAGACAGCTATAAACAGCACTTTACAACTTTTACGCTGCCTCGGAAGTTGATGAAGCTAGTTTACACAAGGCCTGAACTAAGTCCGTTGGATTTTTTGCGGTTTGGGCCTTAGCGACCAAAG
>NZ_JBKKJR010000041.1:0-2093 GCF_046614755.1 Megasphaera indica | reverse complement strand
GCACTTTGGTCGCTAAGGCCCAAACCGCAAAAAATCCAACGGACTTAGTTCAGGCCTTGTGTAAACTAGCTTCATCAACTTCCGAGGTGGCGTAAAAGTTGTAAAGTGCTGAATTAAGTTAATAAATAGATTAGCAATGAAAGGATTCTTATCATGCCAGAAATTAGTGTGATTGTGCCAGTATATAATACTGAAAAATATTTAGACAGATGCATACGTTCTATAATAGACCAAACTTTTTCTGATTTTGAATTAATTTTAGTTGATGATGGATCTAAAGATAATTCTGGATTTATTTGCGATGAATGGGAAAAAAAAGATTCAAGAATCAAGGTCATCCATCAAAAAAATGCTGGAGCAGGAGCGGCTCGTAATGCTGGACTGGATATTGCTCAAGGCAAATATATAGGATTTGTCGATAGTGATAATTGGATTGAACTCAATATGTATGAAGTCTTACATAACATGATTAATAAGTGTTCGGCAGATGTTGCAATGGTAAAAATGGTTAATTGCAAGAGATACAAAAAGCCTTCTAGTCATAATCATCATGTATATAATTATAGTATAAAAGATAGACGGGCAATGTTAGAATATTTTTTTCGGATTCATGGTGAAGATGCAAGTATTATTGACATTGGCCCTAAATTAATCAGTAAAGAGATTTTAAAGGGATTTCAATTTATTGAAGGAACTATTTGTGAGGATGTTTTTGCTTCGTTTGATTTTATCAGACATAGTTTGAAAACTGTGACAATTGATGCTCCTTTATATAATTATTTCCAAAATCCGCTTGGTGTGACGAAATCGAAAGTAAGTGAAAAAGATTTTGAATATATTGAGGCTTATAAAAGAATACTAGAAATTATGAGGAATAATTATCCGGATTTTTTACATTATGCTGAGTTGAATTATTTACGGTCCAATTTTACTGTTTTATCGAAAATGAAGATTTATGGGTATGATAACGAAAACCCTGTTTTGAGAAAACGCAAAAAGTCCTTAAAAACGATTGTCCGAAATAACTTTTGGACATTAGTTCGGTGGAATATGCCTTTAAATCGAAAAATTTTATTACTTTTCGTTTGCTTGTAGTGCAGTTGAAAGCTCTGGAGGATTACCTTCATGAAAATTTATACATGTTCAGAAATATCGGAATATATTTTATGGGGAATTATTTTATTTATACTTCTTTATGCCCCCCCCTCTTACCTTATACTAATTTAATATTAGGGATGTTTTTATTAGGCATTATTTTAATTCGGTTTAATTCTAGATATTTAGAGGTGATTCGGGAAAGCGGATTAAAAACTTGGATTAGATTGATGATTATTACGTTGATTTATGTATTTATCCTACCAATACCAATGAGTGCATTGTACGATGATATTGTAGATTTACCTCACTACTATCATTTGTTTAATAGGTTTGCTGTTTTATTATTTATGGAATTCACTTGTGGCACGTATTTGTTAGCCAACTTAAAAGAAAAAAATATATCATTTCTTTCTTTGATTAAATTAATTATTGGTGTGGCAATGGTACAATCTATGTTTGCTTGTGCTGCATTCGTTTTTCCTAGCGTAAAGGAATTCTTTTTAAATCTTATGATCCATATGGGAGGCATTTCAACTGAAAATGAAGGGGTAATTCTTAATCGTACTTTTGGGTTTGCTTCTTCTATGCTTGATCAGTTTGGCTTATGTACAGGTCTTATTGGTGGGATATCCTTTTTTCTTGGCGTTAATTATAAAACAAGATATATTTTTTATTCTCTGTTTATCATGGTAGCTTCACTATTGAATGCTCGTTCTGGAATTGTTATTTATGTTATTGCTATAAGTCTTACCATGTTTTTTTCTATTTTTATAAATCATAATCTTAAAATGATTATAAAATCATTTATGATGGTATTTTTGATACCTGCTATTTTCATGATGACTGTACAAGTTATATCTATTTATAATGATAATACTGCTACATGTGGTCCTATGTCAAGTTTGAGTACAAATTAAATTGAGGTTTCTATCAATCAGTTATCCAGCAATCAAAGCTGCCTTTTTCTTGTAGTTTGCATATAATTTTTCATAGTC
>NZ_JBKKJR010000040.1:0-2789 GCF_046614755.1 Megasphaera indica | reverse complement strand
ACTTTGGTCGCTAAGGCCCAAACCGCAAAAAATCCAACGGACTTAGTTCAGGCCTTGTGTAAACTAGCTTCATCAACTTCCGAGGCAGCGTAAAAGTTGTAAAGTGCTGTTTTGTAAAATGTTAGACGTAAAGCTACTCCTTTAGAGCCACCGCCGATGTTAGCTATAGCAGCTGGTCGGCCAATTAAGACGGCGTTAGCCCCTAGGGCTAATGCTTTTGGGACGTCTTCACCGTGTCGGATGCCGCCATCTATGAAAATCGTTAACCTGTTTTTTACAACGGCAGAAATTTCGGGAAGGACAGATAAAGGGCTGACCATACCATCGAGGATGCGGCCTCCGTGATTGCTGACAACAATTCCCTTGGCGCCTGCTTCTAGGCACAGCAAGGCTTCATCAGGGGACATGATGCCTTTTACGATAAATGGGAGATGAATGGAATTGATAATGTGTTTTAGGTTTTCTAGGCGCTTCACTTCTAAGGGTTGGCCAAAAAATCGCATATTGGTTGATGTTACGGCATCAATGTCGTTGGCGACTGCGAATGCGCCTGATTGTTCGGCTAATCGAGCTTTTTCTATGATTTTTAGGTCTTTTCGCGGCTTAATTGTCGGGATTACCTGTCCAGGATATCTCTTTGAAGCGGCAATTCCGGCTGCATACATATAAGCATGGCCGCTGTCACCGGTAAATGCCAGTGTTCCTGCTTTTGTGACACCTTCAATCATCGAAAAGAGGTATTCGTATTCTTTTTCTTCTGGATTTCCTTCTACTTTTCCATTATGGACATAGCCGCTGACTGGGGCGACAAGAATCGGCATGGATAAAGTTTTTCCAAAAATAGAATACGTAGTATTTGGATTTTTGCTAGCCGACAGGAGATGAGATACGAGACCGTATTTTTGAAAGGCCAATCGGTTGTTACGAAAAGATTGGCCTGTCCGCATGCCACCATAGCCAGGAATCATTCCAGGACAGGCAGTACCATCACAGTCTGGACAGACATAACAACCGTGCATCTGACGGCGGGCTTTTTTACGGATTTCCTCTAATGTTGCCATAACAATCACGTCCTTTCTGACTCAGCATTTTTTTGCTGATATTGTTTGCGTTTCCGGACAAAAGTTGATGGTGTGAGCCCTATATTTTTGGCAGCATCGCGTACATTTCCAAAGACTTCATAAGCTTGGGTCATATAGGTATATTCTATTTTTTCGAGCTCATGTTTCAAATTTATCGGAAAATCGGGGGGGGGTGTCAAAGAATTTTTTGAATTTTCACCAAAATCCTTTTCTTTGATAATTACAATTGGCTTATTAGGAGAATGTATGTGTAGGTTTTCGGGTTTTATCGCATCGGCCGGACTGATTATAATGGCTCTCTCGACGATATTTTTTAATTCACGGATATTGCCGGGCCAATTATATTCATGGAGTAGCTGCATGGATAAGTCTGTGAAATATTTTTTCATTTGATATTTCTGATTTAACTTTTTTAAAAAAGAGAGGGCCAAGGGGATGATATCCTTTTTTCGCATCCGCAATGGCGGAATGGAAATGGGGAAGACCGTGAGCCGGTAATATAGATCTTCACGAAAAGTACCGTCTTTTACCATTTCTTCTAAATTCCGGTTCGTAGCGGCAATGATGCGGACGTTGATTTTTACTGGCTTCGTACCGCCGACACGCATGATTTCTTGTTCTTGCAGGGCACGTAATAATTTTACTTGCATGTCTTTAGGAAGCTCGCCGATTTCGTCGAGAAATAACGTACCATTATTGGCTAATTCAAAAAGCCCGATTTTTCCATTTTTATTGGCTCCAGTGAAAGCACCTCCTTCATATCCAAAGAGTTCGCTTTCAATCAGGTTTTCTGGAATAGCGCCGCAATTCACTTTGATGAAGCTATTCTTGGCACGCTGGCTGTGTTGGAAAATATACCGGGCCATGACTTCTTTCCCGACACCTGTCTCACCCAATAGAATGACGGTAGTATCCATGGAAGCGACTCGGTTGGCGATTAGCATAGCCGCTAAGGTAGTTTCATCTTTGGCAATGATTTCCTGGTTTTCTTCTGCTGTTGTCTGTAAATGTTCCAATTCCAAAGCCAGGCGATCCATGGCAGCTGTTTTTTCTTGGACGACAGCTTTTAAATTATAAATTTCTGTTAGATCCCGCACGTTGGTGACAATCATGATGAATTTACCGTCAGCATCGAAAATGGGAGAGCTCGTTACAAGTGCTTCTTTCCCTGAACGAAATCGCTGTTGCAGTGTCACGGGTTGTTTCGTCTTAATGACTTGCAGGGAGCCCGATTCCGAAATCAACTTGTCATGAACGAGGTCTGCCATATTTTTGCCGAGTACTTCTTCTTTTTTTAAGCCTGTAATGACTTCATAGGCATGATTGATGCGGATAACATTGGCTTTGGCATCGGTAATGAAAATGCCATCAAAAGAATGTTCGATTATGGCGTTGAGCCGTTCCCTGGCTTCCGACAGTGTCGAAAAAATTTTTGTTGCATTCGTCATAAAGACGTTCCTCCTTTACGACAAAGAAGCAATGAGGCCCTAAAAGGGCCTCTGCAATCTAAATATGATATATGTGTATATAGAAAAATTATAACAATTTTTAATTATTGAAACAAGCGCAGAGAACTTAATATAGTTAATAATTATACAGCAGTTTACAACTTTTTGAACAAATAAATATCGCGTAACCACACTTTGAAGTATAATGAATCTGCTAAAACACACCATCTCAAAGGAGTTACGCGATGAATTCATTATA
>NZ_JBKKJR010000039.1:0-2988 GCF_046614755.1 Megasphaera indica | reverse complement strand
GGTTGGAAAAGTCCTGTCCAATACAGAATTTTCCGACAGACAGCATAAAAAAGTAACGAGACAGTAAAAACAGTCTCGTTACCAAGGTCTAACTTTTTGGGGTCACATCAAAAAGCCTTTGTGCGACAGTCCCTTTTTAGTTCGTCGCAGGTCGTCCATCGTAGGTCGCAATGGCTGTAAAAAATAACAACTATCACGATGAACGATGAACTACGAACGATAAACGATAGAGTATCAACGAGTACCCCATAATGGATACCTACCTCATACCTGCTTACGGCAGGAACAGCAGCGGGTTGGTCGGGGATCCATTGACGCGGACTTCGTAATGGACGTGCGGCCCTGTGCTGCGGCCGGTACTGCCGGCCAGGGAGATGATCGAGCCAGCCCGGACTTCCTGTCCTACTGTGACTAAAAGCATGGAGTTATGGCCATAGCGGGTAACGAAGCCATTGCCATGGTCGATTTCGACGAGGTTGCCATAGCCGTCGACCCAGCCGGCCATGGTGACTTTACCGGCTGCCGTCGCCCGGACAGGCGTCCCGTAGTCGACGCCGATGTCGATGCCTTCATGGAAGCCGGAACCGCCGCCAATAGGATTGCCGCGATAACCGAAGTTAGACGTGACTGTCCCGCTGACGGGCCAGATGGAAGGCGTCGTCGACGTGCTGCTGGCATCGCCGTTATTTCCGCCGCCCAGGGTACCACCCTGATATTTATGCGTAATCTGCTGCATTTGCCGAACCTGTTCGCCTGCCGTATCGCTCAAGACCGTCTTCAAGGTGATGAAGCTGATAATGCGGGCGTTACTGCGGGTTTCCAAGCGGGAGGTGGCCAATAACAGGTCATTGTAGCTGGCATGAGAAAGGTCCGGAGATTTCTTTTGTCCCCCTGCTACGCCACCGTCACCTTTTGGGCTGTCACCAGCCCCCGAACCCTTGACCATTTGCCGCAGCTCCTGATCCAGGGAATCCATTTTATCCATCTTTTCCTGGAGCGATGTCGTCTTTTCACGCATCAATTCCAGCTGCTGTTCATGCAGTGCTTCCTGGGCCTTGGCCTGCTGAAGCGAAACGAACTCGTAAATGCCGATGCCTGCAGCGATTACAATGACGACCACTGCGACAGCACAGCCGCGGACGAGTTTCTTATATTGCGCCGGTGTCACGACTAATGGCTCCGTCCGGTCCGTTTTCAGGAACGACGGCCACCATGCCGGTGTTTCCCAGGCCTTCATGCGTTGGCACCATGATTGCAGGTTGCGCATCCATGGATATATCTTGATGTGGATCTTCACGCTTTTCCCCTCTTTGTTATCCTTCCAGATCCTTTTGAACAGCCTGCATGTCACCGCTGTAATTCAATGCGTTGTCCAGGCTTTCCCTTTCTTCTTCACTCATGCCATAGAGACACTTGCCCTCTACGATCGGTTTGGCAAAAATACGCGATTCATTGCGCCCATAGACACTGGAAAGACAGAAGCCATCATTTTTCCCGTCGAGGACGGTAAAGGCAAAACTCAGATTGTTGCCGATATTGTCAAAGGCATTATATTTAACGAACCCGATTTTACGGAAACAGTGATTCTGGACAGCCATGATATCCTTCTGCGTCTGGTGGATCATGTCGAGTGTCCCCTGCAAGTTGTGCAGCTTATCGACATCGTCACGCAGCTTCGCTTCGACGCTAGCTCCCGTTTCGTCTTGCATAAAAAAGGTGTAATTCGTTTCTAATTTTCTGATTTTCTTGTGTAAAATGACGATATAGACGAGCAAGAGCAATAAAATCAACCCGCCAATACCGGCAAGCGCCATCGTGGCAGCCTGCATATCGACATTCAGCATTTCTTTCCTCCCATGAACATGAATATGCAAAAATATTATATATGAAACGAAGAAAGAGGTGACCGCGGCGTGTCTTCTTTTTCTTCAGTCAGTATCGACAGCAGCCGTTCAAATTCTGCTTCTGACGAAAAGGAAATCTCGATTTTCCCCTTTTTCCGGCCCTTCCCCAGCTGGATGGCCACATCGGTCCCCAAGGCCATCTTCAGCTTATCCTGCAGCCAGGCCACATGGGCGTCCGGTTCCGGGCGGGGCTTGGCCTGGGTCATCAGATGGCGGACCAGGGCTTCTGCCTTGCGGGCCGACAGCTCATGCTTCATAATGTACAGAGCCGCTTCCCGCTGCAGCTTCGCAGACGGCAGCTGCAACAGAGGCCGGGCCTGTCCCATGGATAGGCGGCCTGCAGCGATCCATTCCTTGATGTCGGCTGGAAGCTGCAGCAGACGGACCATGTTGGCCACATGGGACCGGCTTTTCCCGACTTTCTGCGCCGCTTGTTCCTGGGTCAGGCCAAAGTCTTTCATCAGCCGTTCATAGGCCATGCCTTCTTCAATGGCATCCAGGTCCTGGCGCTGCAGGTTCTCGATGAGGGCGATTTCGGCCGCTTCATCGGGCGTATAGCTGCGGATGATGGCCGGCACCGTCTTCAGGCCGCAGCGTTTGGCTGCCCGCAGCCGCCGCTCACCGGCAATGAGTTCATATCGGCCGGGACCGGCTTTCTGGACGACGACAGGCTGGACAAGCCCATGCTGACGGATTGAATCAGCTAAGGCGATCAGCCCTTGTTCATCAAAGGTCTGACGCGGCTGCCGGGGATTGGGGACGATACATTCTACGGCGATTTCGGCCGGTGCGCCCCTTTCAGCAGGAGACTCGTCGACTGCCACCATGTCCACCTCATTTCTTCCAAAATTATTTTTAAAGTCTATATTATAGTATATCGTCTATCCAGCATTTAATCAAATATTTATTGCCCTGATTTCGTTGATTTTTCTAACAATTTCTATGGTATAATAAGAAGCATATATATAGATTCACAGCAGTTTACAACTTTTTGAACAAATAAATATCGCGTAACCACACCTTTGAAGTATAATGAATCTGCTAAAACACATCATCTCAAAGGAGTTACGCGATGAATTCATTA
>NZ_JBKKJR010000038.1:0-3391 GCF_046614755.1 Megasphaera indica | reverse complement strand
GCACTTTGGTCTCTAAAGCCCAAACCGCAAAAAATCCAACGGACTTAGTGCAGGCCTTGTGTAAACTGGTTTCGTCAACTTCCGAGGTAGCGTAAAAGTTGTAAAGTGCTGATGGTATAATGAAGAAAAAAAAAACGAATGAGGTGAGCAATTTGTTTGAAAAAGAATATGAAGCGTCAGCCCATGGCGCCGCTGCCAAGGTCCGCTTCCTGGAGGAAAATCCCCTGGGCTATGTCATGGTGTCCCTCCTGGGCGGCGCTTATCTCGGCTTCGGCGTCCTTCTGACCTATGCCATCGAAAGCTACCTCGGACCGCAGCCATCGGTCCATATCATCATGGGCCTTTCTTTCGGCGTCGCCCTCAGCCTGGTCATCATAGCCGGCGCGGAAATGTTCACCGGTGACGCCTTCATCCTCTATAACGGCCTGCGGCGCAAGACCGTGACCGCCGGAGACGTCGTGAAGCTCCTGGTCGTCTGTTATCTCGGCAACTGGCTCGGCGCCCTCATCCTGTCGGTCATCTTCTATGGCACAGGCCTCGATACGGGAGCCATGGCCCAGGCCCTGACGGAAGCTGCCGCCTTGCGGATGAACCTGCCGCCGCTGGAAATCTTTTGCCGTGGCATCCTCTGCAACGTCCTCGTCTGCCTGGCCGTATGGTGCAGTTTCCGCTGTCACTCGGAAAGTGCCAAACTGATCATGATTTTTTGGTGTCTCTACGTCTTCTACACCCTCGGCTTCGGCCATTGCATCGCCAACATGACCCTCATGGACCTGGCCCTGATGGCCCCTCATCCGGATACCATCAACGTGGCTCATTATTTCTACAACTTATGCTTCGTCACGGCCGGCAACGTAGCCGGTGCCATCTTCTTCGTATCCATCCCCTACGGCCTCGCATCGCGGCACCGAGCGTAAGAGGCAGTTTTTATAATTATACCAGCCCCGTCCCCCCTCTCCATCGCCAGGGCCGTCATTTATCCAGTCAAAACATTGCCGGCTTCCCTATTCAATGCTAAAATGGAAGAAATACAACCCAAAAAGGAGGCCTCATAAAAATGTTTAAGTATACAGAACCTCAAAAACGGCTCATAGCGCTGGCCCTGGCCGGGCTAGTATGGATAGGAGGCAATGCCATGGCGATGAATGTAGATGTGGACTCGGCTACGAAAGATATGCCGGGAAAAGTAGAAAGCACGGTGTTATCCGTTCCGGTAAAGACGCCGATGATCAATCAGATTTCCGACGTCGTATACGAACAGGTCCCGATGCGGGGCTACCCTAACGTAGCCATGAAAATGGACATCCTGCAGCCGAAATCGGACACGAAACAGCCTGCCATCGTTTACGTCACGGGCGGCGGCTTCATCAATGCCAATAAGGACAACGGCATACAACTCCGCATGCACCTGGCAGAAGCCGGCTACGTCGTCGCTTCCATCCAGTACCGCGTGGCACCTACGGCCCGCTTCCCGGAACCCCTGGAAGATGTGAAGGCCTCTATCCGCTATTTGAAGACCCATGCAGACCAATTTGGCATCGACCCGGAACGAATCGGCATCATCGGTGGCAGTGCCGGCGGCTACCTCACGGCCATGGCCGCGACGACCAGCGGCACGACGACTTTTGACAAAGGCGATAATCTCCAGGTCGGAAGCGACGTAAAAGCAGCCGTAGACCTCTATGGCCTCTCTGACCTCACCCGCATCGGCGACGACTACAGTGAATCCGTGAAAAAAGCCCACCAGTCGCCTGGCGCCACGGAAGCCCTTTGGGTGAACGGTTCTGCCGTATTCGGCGGCCAGGACGGCGGCATCCTGGCCAATCCGGAAGGTGCCAAAAAGGCCAACCCCATCACTTACATTTCCAAAACCAGTGCGCCTATGCTGCTCATGCAC
The DNA here is from genome assembly GCF_046614755.1 of Megasphaera indica. Classification (NCBI taxonomy): domain Bacteria; kingdom Bacillati; phylum Bacillota; class Negativicutes; order Veillonellales; family Veillonellaceae; genus Megasphaera; species Megasphaera indica. The sequence continues at coordinate 1,494 of NZ_JBKKJR010000038.1, read as the reverse complement.
GGCACGAAGGACACCGTCGTCTCCCCGAGCCAGACAGACCTGCTCTTCCAGGCCTTCCAGAAACATAACATCCCCTCGAAACGCTACCTGGTAGAAGGAGCAGCCCACGGCAGCGTCTACTGGAACCAAAAAGAAGTCCTCGACATCATCACCGCTTTCTTCGACTCGTATTTGAAAAACTAAACAAATTTCTAAAAAAAATCACCTGTCCCAAAGATGTTGATCAATCCTTGAGGCAGGTGATTTTCCTTATATTCAGAATACTCAGACCTGTTCGGCGTATTCCGGGAAGGCGATGGAGTTTTCCTTGAAGATGTGGATAAAGATGTCGTCAAAGAGCTGCTCCATGACAACATACGTCTGGCGGAAGGTCGGGCAAGCATCTTCTGGCGGCGTGAAGTTATCCGTCAGGGCCTGGATTTCTTTGATGACGTCGCCGGCGCCTGTGTGTTCTGCTTCCAAATCCTGGATAAGTGCCAGCGTCTGGCTGTCCGGATGCGGATGCTGGCGCATCAACGGGAAGACGAGCTGTTCTTCCTTGGCGAAATGCTCTTCCAGTTCTGCCTTCAGGCCGGCATAAAGATGGTGAAGGCGCGTGAGCATTTTACCATGATGCGGATAATGGACGATGAGGATCTTGTTGAGAAGTTCTTCCGTTTCAGCCATGAGTCTGCGGTCTGTAACGTGATGCGTCGCTTCCAGGTCGTCAAGCATTTCCGTGACTGCAAGCGTTTTGAACGCTTCAATATCGCCATGTACATCCCGCTGCGCAGCCTTTCTTGATGCGGCCTGATTGAGTTCGGCCAGGAATTTATCTACGTCCAGGCCCTTTTCGCGGACAGCCGTAGCAATGGGGTCATGGCCGCCGCAGCAGTAATCGAGATGTAGTCCATTCAGGAATCCAATCGTATTCGGATAAGCTTTTACAACGTCAGCTAACGTCATGTCTTTAGTAATCATAGTATCGCTTCCTTTTCTCGTATGAATCTATTTTTATGAGTTAGTTTCTCAAGACATCTTGAGTATATCAGATACTGCCGGAGTCATCCGTAGCATTTGCAACATAAAAAAAAATTCTCATACCTCGTCTACCCGGCCTCGAAACGGGGCGGCGAACTCTATGGCCACATAGAAAAAAGCCGCATCGCCCTGGCTGGCGATGCGGCACGCTATGCAGAATCGGATTTGAAGATTTGAAACGGCAGCAGCTCTTTCACGACCAGATATTTCAGCCGTCCTTTATTTCCTTTATAAATGAAATCAGCTTCGTCGAAATATATCGGTATTTCACTCCACGCACCCGTAAAGGGTGCGACGTGAATGACTTTTACCATCTTCTTTTTATGTTCCTTATTTCAATCCACGCACCCGTGAAGGGTGCGACTGGTCCTATGTCAAGTTTGAGTACAAATTAAATTGAGGTTTCTATCAATCAGTTATCCAGCAATCAAAGCTGCCTTTTTCTTGTAGTTTGCATATAATTTTTCATAGTCA
>NZ_JBKKJR010000037.1:0-3806 GCF_046614755.1 Megasphaera indica | reverse complement strand
TTGAATTGTTTGTTGAACTTCGTCATACTAAGGCCCCCTATATATACTTTTATTGTATCACTTTATGGAAAACCTCAGTTTGACTTGTCCTATTTATATGCTAGCACCATTCTAAAAATTTCACAGGGAATGACTCTCGTTTCTCTGCTTTTAATATAAGTATAACTTGATCTCTCACTAATGGCGAATCAATTTCGGAAAATGATTTCATTTCATCACCTATAATATCCTTCTTTGCATACAATTCCAGAACATTAGAAATCAAAAAATTATCAATAATATCTGCTATATTTTTAACTGGATAAATTTCACAAGAAAAACGATATGGATATTTTTCCCTATTTTGTTGCTCAAAATGAGATATAAATGAATTAAAATAAGCAATTATTTTCTTTATCGACATGCCACTTTTTCTTTCCTCAAGTAAAAAAATAGCTTTTTCATCTTTTAATTTTATACATAGGTGGGTAAGTTCTTCTTCTGCTTCTTCAAAATGTTTTTCAGTCGGCCTCGTTGTTCCATTAATACTAGACAAATAATCTGGATTATGTCCATACTTACCGGATTGAAAAACAATATTAATTATATCTTTTTCAGGTTTTATGAGCTTTTTTAAACAATATACTTTCTTTTGACTTTCTATTTTATCCATTCGTTTTTCTACTGGTAATGATTCTATATATTCAATTAACTTAATAGTAAAATTTTTATCAAATACTTCTCTTTCATTTCTTCCATTTTCATATACATCAATGTAACAATTATAAAATCCTAACGTCCTAGTTGATACACTCACAACCATTCACCTCGTATAATACTATTTATACTTTTATTATACGAGATACTTATTGACAAGTCCAGCCTGCTCGACTCTCTTATACAAAAAAGAGACCTGACGGCAGTCTATAACATAGGCTGTCACAGCATCTCTCTTTCTTATTTCTCAGTATATAGTCTATCATGTCAAGGGTGGGGATGGTAGGGGATTTCCGAAGTGATTTTATAAAATTTATCAGAAAATTTTCTGGTAAATTCTTCGAGCGCCTTTTTGTGCAGAGTCTGACGTACATGATCTTCTGTAGTTTCTACGCAGAATGCTATTTCCCTCCATGTTTCGCCATTAATGTAACGCCCTAACAATACAGACCTTAACTTTTTATCGTCAATACAATCAATTTGTTGCAATACAGTATCTTCATACTTCCGATATTGCGAGATGATATTCTTCTGTCTCTGCACCTGCTTCTTGAAACGCTCAAAATCTTCAACACTCCAAAAACTCTGTTGACTGGATTTTCCAATAACAGGGGAAAGGCTTCCCGTCACCTTATCTGATGGCCCAGAAAATATTTCACGTTCCATTCTTCTAATAAGCTTGCTTCTCTGTTGTATCTCGGCAGGGATATCCTTATACTGCGATAAATATTCATTTGCTGTCATTGTTTTCCTCCTTTTTTATCAACCCATAATCCAGTATCCTTTTCCTTTATGATTATGCCACAATGCTTCACGGAACGCCTTTTCGGCTTCGTCTTTACGATGAGCGGAGCAATCCCGCTCGTTCTTGCACTTCCGCACAAACTGCCCGAACTCGTCCGGGAACCAGTAAAAGTCCCCGTCATCCAAGAGCCGCCCGCAGAATGCGCAGCGGCTCCGGACTTCCTGGGACCCTGGCCGGTGAGTCCATGACGTGAGTGACGGCTCTTTCTTTCGTCGTCTGTTTTTGCGTCCCACGTCCTTACTCCTTCCGTCTATGTGTAATTACCGTAAATAGAATCTAAATGTCGTAGTGGCGAAACTAAAACGTTTTATCTACCACCTTTGTAGCAATACCCGCGGGCCGCTTTTCGTTTTGCATGGCGGACCCGGCTTTTTACGGCATGATTCCGGCAGGAACGCTGCCAGCCTTTCATGCCATAGTAACGTTTCATTCCACCTGGCACTACACGCCACCAACGGTCAAAAGCCGCAGCAAGACGTTTCCCAATATCTGGCGGTACTTTGATAGGCTTCACGCCTATTGAGCCAAAATTAATTTTAATCCTCATGTCCATGACCTGCCTTTCGTTTAAACCGCAATACAGGCGGACAATGTTTGCCCCACTGATGCCAATTCAAATCCCGCTGGCCTTGTTTCGAGCTCCAGGGGAATTGTCGTTTCTGCCGTTGTTTCTGGTAAAACTGCCGTTCTTCTTCCGTCATCTGCCGGCAGTGTACCGGTCCGGGTGCATACCAACTATCATCCATCGTAATCCCTCCTACTGTAAGCAATAAATAAGTGCTGCCGTGAAGGCAATCCAGAATACCACACAGTATATGGCAATCAGCCTCCACATAATGACCTTCGTCCGATTGATTTCTATCATCCTTTCCCTCCCAGCTTTCCCTGCTGCACTTCACGCTGCGGGACGACATGCCCTTTCTGATCTTCTTCACGCAGCCGTTTCAGCAGAGGTAATAATAAATTTACATAATCGTTCAGCGGCTCCTTCGTTTCGTTATACTGGTCGATACTATTCCAGCCATGACCGCCGATGATGGGCCGGATGACATAGCCATAGTCGTCATCCTTGACCAGCTCACAGCCATTGGCCCGCAGCGCACAAAGAATCGTCGCGAAGTCGCTGTCCAGGACGGCCGCCTGTAAAAGCAGCCAGGCCCATTGCCACCGGTCCGACGGATGGTATTTCTCGAAGTCGTCGGGATATTCCTCAACGGGCCAGTTTTCCGGCTTCCTGGCATTTTCCACATGCTGCACGATGTTTTCCACCAGTCCCTTGATGTCCGGATCCCGCTGCAAGAGCTGGGCATGAGGGGTTTCCATGGCCTCCAGAACTTCACGGAACGCCGACCGGGCCCGGGCAATCATTTCATTCCGTCCCATAGGCACCTCCTAATCGTCGTCCAGCGGTTCGATCTGGACGTAGATGCCGGATAAAGATTGAGAAACATAAAACTTTTGGATACATTCCGACGCGACCTGGGCATCATCCCGCCAGAAGCCCAGCGACGTCAGGACGTCCTTGAGCATCTTGACCAGGTTATCCGTATCGGGCTTGGTCGCCTTCCAGGTCCCTTCCGGGTGCAGTTTCGTCGACGGGTACATCCATTTCGTCGTCAAGGCTACGGGCCCCATGATAGGCTGGTCCTGGCGGAACTTCGCAAAGCTGGCCATGAACAGGGCCCGCGTTTCCCTGACGGCCGGCGGCTCGTACGTATGGGGCTTGCCATCACGCCCGACGACGAGCTTCTTCATCTGATGCGTCGCCGACGGAATCCGCTGCATAGGTACGAAGAAATGAATCATGTTATTATCTGTCATCGTGATTTCTCCTTCCGCTTAATCCGAAATATTTCCATCATAATAGTCCAAATTTATGAAATCTTCCCCGTTGCCAATATCATGGCCATCCTTAGTAAAGGGCCGATCATGACGTATCCACAGTTCACGTTGTGCTTCCAGTACCTGTTTAGTTAGCCTGCCGTTCTTGAAACGCTTTTTAGCCAGCGCTCTTAATTCATCTTCATTCATTTCCGACAATTTCATTTTTTCTACTCCTTTCGTCGCCGCATGGTCCTGGTTCAGGGACCACAAATAGGAATAGGGACAAGGGGCACTTTCAGCCCCCTTGTTCCCCTATTTGTTGTCCCAAGGACCCACACGGATTTATACACAGGGACATTTATTATATATAACAGCACTTTACAACTTTTACGCCACCTCGGAAGTTGATGAAGCTAGTTTACACAAGGCCTGAACTAAGTCCGTTGGATTTTTTGCGGTTTGGGCCTTAGCGACCAAAGTG
>NZ_JBKKJR010000036.1:0-7797 GCF_046614755.1 Megasphaera indica | reverse complement strand
TTGAATTGTTTGTTGAACTTCGTCATACTAAGGCCCCCTATATATACTTTTATTGTATCACTTTATGGAAAACCTCAGTTTGACTTGTCCTATTTATATGCTAGCACCATTTGTCGTAATTTGAAGAATTATAAATTAATTCTTCAAATCGACTTTTAACTATTGCGGATCTGGGCAACTTCATTGTAATTAATAAAGAAATTCCTAGTGAGAAAGGAGTTAGAAAAAATAAGAGGGGTTAAAATTAGTATCCACCTATTTTTTTTTTAAACATGCACACGGGGGTGTTCGAAATTCTGACTATCGTTCTATTGTATCAAATACAAACACCTTTGAGACGACATCTTCACGACCGGTGCGACCTTAGAAGGCTGCGCCCATGCCTTGAAACAAAAAGGCGCCGCCAGCGTGACGGGCCTCGTCATCGCCAGCGGCGCACCGTAGAATGAACGCAGTTCGCAGGTGGCCGGCCGCAGGCCGCAAAAAAACGGGCAGCGGGCCTATGCGTAGGGGCCGCCTGGATAAGGCGGCCCGCTGTGAGATTCGACCATAGCCCATTCGAGTATGATGGCAGGCTTTCACGAATCACGAACAACGAGCCACGGCTTTTCCTCGGACTCGGATGCGGCGTTCCGCCGCGACAGACTCAAGCTGACGACGACGCTTCGGGAAGCCCTCAGCGCGTAGCGGGACGCCTTGCCAGGACCGTCCCCTACGATATCGCATATAGGCGATGGAAATGAACGCAGTTCGCAGGCGGCCGGCGTTCTTCCATTCGATGAACGATGAACGACCTACGATGAACGTAAAAAGCGCTGTCTTCATGCGACAGCGCTTTTTTTTGATTACAATGTGTTATTAACCTAATGTTTCGATAAAAGCCTTGACCACTTCCGGATCAAAGAGCAGGCCCGACGCGCTGAAGAGTTCGCGGACGGCCTGTTTTTTGGTTTTCGCCCAGAATTCTGCCGACGGGTTGATGATCATGTCGTAGTAATCGGCGACGGCGATGATGCGCGCCCCCAAGGGGATATTGGCACCGCGCAGGTGTTTGGGAAAGCCCGAGCCGTCCCAGTGTTCGTGGTGATAGCGGATGTAAGGCACGATGTCCTGGCAGCAGGGGATGTTTTCCAGCATGTTGCCGCCGGCTGCGGCGTGGCGCTTGTACTGCGCCTTTTCCGAGCGGTTGAGGTAGGGCATCTTGGCCAGCAGGGTATTGGACACGAAGAGCAGGCCCACGTCATGGAGGAGTGCTGCGTATTTCACTTGTTCGATTTCACTCTTGGGCAGCGTCAGTTTGGCGGCGACGCTGACGCTGTAGTTAGCGACCTGCAGGGAATGCATATATAAGCGCTGACTCTTCAACTGTATGAAATTGAGCAATTCCGCTGTAATGGCGTCGAGGGACGTCATTTCTTCCCGGGCAATGCCCGCAGCCTGTTTTAACGATACCATATACATGACCAACAAACCCTTTCATCTGCAAACGTGTTACTTGTTCGTCGTCCGATGTGCCCGGCGTACCTTCTGCGGATGGCGGAGGATGTTGAACATCTTCACACTCGTCTTCTTGATGCGTGCGCCGGTGTTTTTCATGCGCCGTGCCGTCGTGATCTTCGATTTGCGTTTCGGGCGCATGTCGCGGATAGAGCCGAAATCACCGCGGCGGATACTTGTCGCTTTGATGCGGTCTGAGCGGAGGTTTACCTTCAGGGTGCTCATGATCTGGCTCGTCTTGAGGTCGATATTAAAACTGTAGATGTCCACTGCCACGTAGGACAGGGGAGGATAGGCGTGAATACAAATATGTGCGTTGCCGGAAACGGCAATACACGTCAGTTCGTCGTCGATATGGAAGAATGTAATCCCTTCGACAGGGGCGCCGACGAGGTCGAACGCGCGCTCTACCAAGGGCTGCAAATCTTCGGCCTCCGAAAAGGAAGCCTTGCAGTTATAAAAATCGATGAGTACATGTTTTCCTAATGTGTTATTCATAAATCTCCACCCGTTACTTAGTTACAGCTTATTATATACTGTTTTCGGGCCAATGTAAACAGAAAAAAAGACCCGTTCCCGATGTTTTTTTGCATCAGGAACGGGTCCTTTATGCGCCAGCCGCCAGCCACTCACTGCTGACAGCTGACTGCTAGCCGCTGACCGCCAACTGCCAGGGGGTAGGGCCTAGCAGCTAGGGGTTAGTGTCTGACAGCGTTTTCCACATACTAACAGCTAACAGCTAACGGCTAACAGCTCGCCACACTCATGCGGCATGGGCACGCATGGGCGTGAAGGTGAAGCCATTGCCGTCGTAGCCGATGGTGACTGTATCGCCTTCGCGGATGGTACCGGCGATGATGTCGCGGCTCAGGGCCGTTTCGACGGTATGCGTGATCAAGCGGCGCAGCGGACGGGCACCGAACTGCGGGTCGAAGCCTTTGTCGGCCAATTCCTGCAGGGCTTCGTCGGTCCAGGTGAGGTGGATCTTGACCTGTTTTTCCAGACGTTTGCCCAGGCGTTCCAGGAGGATAGCGGCGATATTGCGTACCTGGTCTTTCTGGAGCGCTTTGAAGACGACGATGTCGTCGACACGGTTGAGGAATTCCGGACGGAAGTACTGTTTAAGCAGTTCACGGACTTTTTTGTTGGCTTCGTCGTAATCCTTCGATTCGAGGATTTCGTGGGAGCCGAGGTTACTGGTCATGATGATGATGGTGTTCTTGAAGTTGACTACACGGCCTTTGCCATCGGTCAGGCGGCCATCATCGAGAATCTGCAAGAGGACGTTGAAGATGTCCGGATGGGCCTTTTCGATTTCGTCGAGGAGGATGACGCTGTACGGACGACGGCGGACGGCTTCAGTGAGCTGGCCCCCTTCATCATAGCCGACATATCCCGGAGGAGCCCCAATCAGGCGGGATACGGTATGTTTTTCCATGTATTCCGACATATCGATACGGATGATGTTGCGTTCATCATCGAAGAGGGCTTCAGCCAGGGTCTTGGCCAGTTCGGTCTTGCCGACACCGGTCGGGCCGAGGAAGATGAAGGAACCAATCGGACGGTTCGGATCCTTGATACCGGCACGGGCGCGGATGATAGCATCGCTGACGACGCGGACAGCATCGTCCTGGCCGACGACCCGTTTATGCAGCGTTTCGTCGAGGTGCAGGAGTTTTTCCCGTTCGCCTGTCATCATCTTGGTGACCGGGATACCCGTCCAGCGGCTGACGACCTGGGCGATATCTTCTTCGCCGACTTCTTCTTTGAGGAGCTGCGAATCCTGGTGTTCAGCCAGGTAGGCTTCCTGTTCCTTCAACTGTTTCTGCAGTTCCGGCAGTTTGCCGTACTTCAATTCCGAAGCCTTGGCCAGATCGTAGTTGCGTTCGGCCTTGGACATTTCGCCTTTGACGGCGTCGATTTCTTTCTTCAGGCCCTGGGTGCGCAGAATGGACTGTTTTTCTTTATCCCACTGGGCTTTGAGCTTGCTTTCTTTTTCTTTCAGTTCGTTCTTCGTTTCCGTGATCTTGGCCAGGCGTTCTTTGGAAGCGTCGTCCGTTTCTTTGTTTAAGGACTGTTCTTCGATTTCCAGCTGCATGATCTTATGGCGCAGTTCGTCGATCGGCGTCGGCATGGATTCGATTTCCGTACGCAGTTTGGCGGCAGCTTCGTCGACGAGGTCGATGGCCTTATCGGGCAGGAAACGGTCGGAAATGTAGCGGTCCGACAAGACGGCGGCAGCGACCAAGGCTTTATCACGGATGCGGACGCCATGATGGACTTCGTAGCGTTCTTTCAGACCACGGAGAATGGTGATTGTGTCTTCAACAGAAGGCTGATCGACCATGACCGGCTGGAAACGACGTTCCAAAGCGGCATCTTTTTCGATGTATTTCTGATATTCATTGAGCGTCGTAGCGCCGATGCAGCGCAGGTCACCACGGGCCAGCATCGGTTTCAGGATGTTGCCGGCATCCATGGAGCCTTCCGATGCGCCGGCACCGACGACGGTATGGATTTCATCGATGAAGAGGAGAATCTGGCCGTCCGATTTGGCGATTTCATTGAGGACCGATTTGAGTCGTTCTTCAAATTCGCCACGGTATTTGGCACCGGCGATGAGGGAGCCCATGTCGAGGGAGTAGAGGGTCTTGTTCTTCAGCGATTCCGGTACGTCGCCGCTGACGATACGGCGGGCCAGGCCTTCGACGATAGCCGTCTTGCCGACACCAGGTTCACCGATGAGGACCGGGTTGTTCTTACGGCGGCGCGAGAGAATTTCGATGGTGCGGCGGATTTCGTCGTCACGGCCGATGACCGGGTCCAATTTGTTCTGGCGGGCAGCAGCGGTCAAGTCGCGGCCGTATTTTTCCAGGGCCTTGTAGTTTTCTTCCGGGTTATCACTGTTGACGTTAGCTTTGCGGTTGGCTTTGATAGTACTCATGATCTTGTCCTGGGTCAAGCCGAATTCACGGCACAACTGCTGGACTTCGTCGTCGCTTTCGCTGACGATGCCCATGAGGATATGTTCCGTGCTGATATATTCATCGTGCATGGAGTCGGCCAACTGCTGAGCCTTGCCGATGACACGGACCATTTCCGTCGACATGGACAACTGGCTGGAGCCTTTGACAGACGGGATTTTCTTCAATAACTGTTCCAAGCGGGCCTGGAGCATGGGGACGTCAGTGTGACATTCCGAGAAAATCGTATTGAGCAGGCCTTCCGGTTCTTTCGTCAAGCCCATGAGCATATGGACCGATGAGAGTTCCTGGTTATAATGGAGCGCTGCAATCTGCTGGGCAGACTGGAAGGCTTCGATGACCTTTTGCGTATATTTTTCGTTTCCCATAATTAAGACCTCCTTACTTATGGTGGAAGTAATCATTCTTAGGAGCTTTCCTCAAGCTCTAGTATTATTATATCGTTAAAAGTCAAAAAGTCAATAGGACAAAAAGAAAAATAAGAAAAATATTTGACAAAGGAAGGAACCTTTAGCTACACTTATTTTGTCAGAAAGGAGACGGATATATGGATGAAAAAGAACGGAAAGCTTTTGAAGGCGATGCTCAAGCGCAGTGTGACATGGGCGATGACTATTTTTTTGAAGCTTTCGATGCGGATATAGAAGATAAAGATGTTTTATATAGGAAAGCTATCTATTGGTATCACCGGGCCGCCCAGAAGGGCCACGCCGCCAGCCAGTACAACCTGGCCTATCAGTATGAACACGGTCTGGGGATAGAGATTGACTTGGAACAGGCCGTGTACTGGTACCGCCGGGCCGCCAATCAAGGCTACGGCGCAGCCGAGAACAATCTGGGCCATCTTTACGAAACGGGCTGCGGCCTGCCCCAGGACTATGCCCAGGCCCTGCACTGGTACGGCCGGGCGGCGCGGCACGACGATGCCGACGGCCAGTGCAATACGGCCATCATGTACCAGTTCGGCTATGCCGGCAAGCGGGATTACGACAAGGCCGCCTATTGGTACGCCCAGGCCGCCGGGAAGGGCCAGACCATTGCCCAGAACAACCTGGGATACCTCTATGAGACGGGCCGCGGCGTCCCGCAGGACTGGGAACTGGCGGCGCACTGGTATTACGAAGCGGCCATGGCCGGTGACGGACCGGCCCAGAACAACCTGGGCGTCCTCTATCGCGACGGCCACGGCGTCCGCCAGGACCTGTACCAGGCCGTCTATTGGTTCGCCCAGTCTGCCGCTTCTGGCTATAAAGAGGGCATGAAGAATTATGCCCGTGCCCTGGAAAAGGGGGAAGGCGTGGAGAAGGACACCGTCGAAGCGGCCTATTGGCGGCAGAAGGGAAATGAACAGGACTGACATTTTTACGTAATTTTGACGGAATTCATAAATAAGACTTACATGATGAATCTACTATAATTCCAACAAAGTCACGGCCAAAGGCTTGAAAGCCGAAAAGACCTACTGGTATCAGGTCAAAGTCGACGGGACCTGGCAGGCCGCTCAGCCGGTCAAGACGGGGAATCCGGACGACTTCACCTTCATATATGTCGGCGACCCGCAGATCGGTGCATCGGCTGGCCAGACACCGGCTGAAGGCAGTGCTAAACAGACTGGCGAAATCGCAACCCGCAACGATGCCTATAACTGGAACAAGACCTTGAACGAAGCCTTGAGCCAGCATCCGGAAATCAACTTCCTCTTTTTCCCCATGGTCCTGCGCGGTATGGGTCCCGTCGCAGCGGCCGTCATCACGTCGGTCATCGTCCTGGCTGCGACGATGTACCTCATCAATGGCTGGACGAAAAAGAGCCTGGCTGCCTTTGGGGCGACCCTGGGCGGCATCCTGACAGCCTGCCTGGCGGCCATCCTCTTCGGCCATGCCGTCAACCTGTCGGGCTATAACGTATCGAATATCGAAAACATGATGTTCGTCGCCCAGAATACCCTCATCGACGTCGGACAGATCCTCTTTGCCGGCATCCTCTTCGCCAGCCTCGGCGCCGTCATGGACATCGCCATGGACGTGACCGCTGCCTGTGCAGAACTGGAACGGCATAAGCCGGACATCAGCCGCAAGGCCCTGTTCACGGCAGGCATGAACGTCGGCCGCGACGTCATGGGCACCATGTCGACGACCCTCATCCTGGCCTTCTTCGGCGGATCCCTCGGCGTATGGCTCCTGGACTACGCCTACGACCTGCCGTACCTGCAGCTCGTCAACTTCAATGCCGTCGGCATTGAAATCATGAAAGGCTTCTCAGCCAGCTTCGGCGTCATCTTCACCGTACCCATCGCCGCGGCCTTGAGTGCAGTGACACATAAAGTGGAACATAAATGATGTAAAGGACGCAGGCCGCCGTTCGCAGTTCGCAGACCGCCGCGGATTCAGATGCGGCGTTCCGTCGCGACAGACTCGCGATTTGATTACGACCGTGTGCCATTCGTCATGAATTCCGGCTATGCACAGGATTCTCGGCGGGCGCGCCACGTGCACGCCCCTACACATCGCATACAGGCGATGAATAAATGAATGAGGCTCACAGGCCGCAGGCGGCTGGCCACAAAAAAATATGGTCTGACCGTATGTGTAGGGGCCTTGCCTCCCATGTTAAGAGGAGGGGGGCACGAAGGGGTGGAGGGGTTCTTTAAGGCGGTCCGCAAGGTCCCTTTTACTTTATAGTTTACAGAGAAAACTTTTAAATTTAAAATCATCCGCTAACATCTAGTTGCTGACTGCGTAAAAAGGCTTGTCGCACGTGCGACAAGCTTTTTTTGCTATAATATAGCCGTCTCGCTGATGGATTCCATGAGTGTGTGGATTGAAATTGTAATATTGAGTAATAAGCTATTGAGGGCCTGTCGTATGGTATTCATACGACAGTTTTTTTATGGATAAAATTTACTATTCAATATTACAGAAAATATATATTGACTATTGACGTGAAACGGAGTATACTGAGTGTATCAAAACCGAATTATAGAATTTACAAAATTGTAGAGAAAGGAGAACAGAAATGGGAAATATATTTGGTATACCAAAAACACAGAAATTGGCAGGAAGTGCATCATTCCCTATGCGTTATATCGTGTAGATGGCTATGTATCGGCTAACCTGGCCCGGAAAGTGACCGGTTTCAGCGAAGATGATTTGCAGTATTTATGGAAGGCCATCATTAATATGTTTGAATATGACCATTCCGCTGTCAGAGGGAATATGGCCGTCCGCGAACTCATCGTTTTCAAGCATGATAGTGAACTGGGGAATGCCCCGGCCTATAAACTTTTTGACACTATTCATGTCCAGAAAAAAGATGG
>NZ_JBKKJR010000035.1:0-8751 GCF_046614755.1 Megasphaera indica | reverse complement strand
TAATGAATTCATCGCGTAACTCCTTTGAGATGATGTGTTTTAGCAGATTCATTATACTTCAAAGGTGTGGTTACGCGATATTTATTTGTTCAAAAAGTTGTAAACTGCTGATCTATAATCATACAGCACTTTACCCAAGGGTTGAACTAAATCCATAACTGCTGTGAAAATTTAAAACCGTCTTTCTAAACTTCAAACATAAAGAACAGGGACCACCGCTGCGGCGGTAGTCCCTGTTCTTGAAGGAGGACAAATGTATATAAGTAACGATCAGAATTTCTGACCGGCCTTATCTTTTTTCAACCATTCAATCAAGACTTCTTCTCGGGTCTTCTTGATACGATCCAATTCTTCAGGTTTCCACTGGTATAGTCCTGTACCCGTTTTTGCGCCCAAGTTCCCTTCATCAACGCATTTTTTCATGACGGAAGAGCCTTCTTTGTCATCAGCCAAATCAGCATTCAAATACGCTGAAATATTGTAGAAAATATCAAGGCCTCCTAAATCGGCAGTTTCAAGCGGTCCTGTTACGCCTAACCGACGGCCAATGCTATACTTACAAATGAGATCAACCGCTTCGGCTGTCGCAATCCCCTCTTGTACACAATACAGTGCTTCACGAAGCAGAGCAAACTGTAACCGGTTTCCTACGAATCCTGGAGCTTCTTTCAAAAGGGCTACAGGTTTTTTCCCGATTTTTTCCATAAGCTGCCAAGTAATATCTACTGTCTCTTGGCTTGTCTTTTCGCCCGGAACGACCTCAACTAAAGGAATAAGATGCGGCGGATTCCAAAAATGAGCAACGACGAAACGTTCCGGATGTTTGAGAACGGAGGCGACTTCTGTCGGCAAAAGGCCAGAAGAGTCTGTAGCAAAAATAACATCTGGACCAAGATATTTTTCCAATTCTCCATAAACATATTGTTTAACATCCATATCTTCTGCTACCGATTCGAGGACAAAATCGGCATCCTTAGCAGCATCTTCGATAGATGTAACACCATGGATATGACTGAGTAATTCTTTTTCTTCCACTTCAGTCAGCAAATCATTGGCTTTCATGACATCTAATGTTGCATGTATATTTCGCATAGCTCGGGCAATACTGGCATCTTTACGTCCAAACATGTTTACTTCATAGCCATTCTGGGCAAACGCAATCGCTGTGCCAAACCCCATGGTACCACACCCTAAATTACAAATCCGTTTAATGTCTTTCAACTGTTTCATACTTCTACCTTCTTTCTATCACGCATAATTTTAAATAGCAAAAGGAATCACCGTTAAACCGACAACCATGATGATGCCTAATACAATAAAGGCAACGAAACTATATCCTACAAAATCTTTGAACTCTAATCCGCAAACAGCCATAAACGGAACGGCAAAGAACGGTTGTACTAATGCCGTCAAGTCCCCGCCAAACATATAAGCAATAACGGTCTGCGCATCAGGAATCCCCAATGCCTGGCCAGCCGGGATAAGGAAGGGCGCTTCAATAACCCACTTGCTGCCACCCGAAGGAATAAAGTAGCTGATAATCCCCGTCAAGATGGCTGCAATAGCAGGGAATGTCGTTTCATTACTAAAAGCGATGACCCAGGATGCAATGGTATCGACTAAGCCAGTATATTTCATGATGCCATAAATACCTGCATAGAAGGGGAACTGTAAAATAACGCCCCAAGCGGCTGGCGTCGATGCTTTGACAGCCTGTAGTAACGCAGCTGGCGAACCATAAAGCCAAATAATTAACGTCAGGAAAAGGAAATTCAAGACATTGATATCCAAGGATTTCCCTAAAACAAAGAAATGATATCCCAAATAAACTAAAAACATACATCCAATCACATAGGAACACCACGGCGTATAAGTAACCCATTCACTCGGCGTCTTAATATCCTTTTTCTTAGGCATAACCGGGGCTGTAATATTGGCTAACTCCGGATTCCACTGGGAAATAGAAATCATCTTAGTCTTATCTTTTGGCTGAAGTATGAATCCGAATAAAATTAAAATAGCAATAACTGAGAGAATTGTTAAAATCAAATTGTACGGATGGAAGATTGTCATGGAAATGGGAATGACACCTATTTCTTTAACCATAAAATGATCCGCTGTGGCTACCAATAACGGAGCAGAACCGGAAAGCCCCATATGCCAAATAAAGAAGGGCGTCCATGCAGCACCACATAAATAGCGATAATCAATAAGAATATGTTTACGTTCAGCTTGAACAGCTAAATTCTTACAAATAAGAGCTGCAAATACCAAACCAAACCCCCAATTCAAATAAAATCCGACAGATGATAACAAAACAACATAAATATAAACGGCCGTGGGAGAATTCGGTTTACTGCATACCGATGAAATAAGGCGTGTACAAACCGGAGTTGTAGCTAAAGCATAACCAGTAATAACAATCAATGACATCTGCATAGAAAATGCCAACAAAGTCCAAAATCCATTTCCCCAAGCAATGACAGTATCCAAGGGCCCTGACGAAGTAAATAGCAATGCTAAAATAAAAGCAACAATTGTTAATACGAGGGCAATAACATATGAATCAGGAACCCATTTTTGGGCAAAATCCGTAAAGTAATCGGTAAATTGCTTCTTTTCCTTAACCATACTGTTATCTCCTTTCTTTTTCATAATTTATTTGTGATGAATTTCACATTTCACAAGAGAATAGAAGCCTCCGAACTATGCAAAAGGGCGGTTTTTCCAAAATCCGAAGGCTTTTATTCATAAAAACAGGTTTTATCTTTGAGCTTTTAAATAGGAACCAAATCAATACTGCAGGCGTGTGAAACCTGCCGAAACGTTAACGTTTCATGACTCTTGCTTTACCATCTGTGACCAATTTATCATCTTGGTTGGTGACAGTGGTGCGGAAAATAATCCGATGTTTCTTATCATCTTTTTCAATACATTCGACAGTCGCGGTCAGCGTATCCCCGTATAAAACAGGTGCTAAAAAGCTGAGTTCCTGATTCATGTAAATCGTATCGATTCCAGGAAGCTCTGTTCCTAATACTGCCGAAATAAGACCAGCTGAAATCATACCATGTGCAATTCGTTGTTTAAACAGCGAGTTTTTCGCAAATTCCGCATTTACATGAACCGGATTGAAGTCCCCAGTCACGCCTGCAAAGGCATATACATCATGTTCAGAGATTGTCTTTGATAAAGACGCCTTATCTCCTACATGGATGTCTTCATAACGGACATTTCTGGCCATACTACCACCTCCTTAAAGAGCAATAACTATATCTGTAAGCCCATTGGCTTATCTTCAAAAATCCGGCTGTCCATCAATTTGACAGCATTGATAATTGGCTTAAATTCCATATGTGCCAATATATCTTTTTCCATATCAATCCCCGGAGCAATTTCAATCAATTCCATTCCAGCCGGTGTCAGTTTAAATACAGCTCGTTCCGTAACATAAAGCACAGGCTGTCCTACAGAGTTTGCATAATCGCCACTAAAGGTGATTTGTTCGACCTGCTTGAGGAACTTCTTGTTACGTCCTTCCTGAGTAATAATCAATTTGCCATCTTGAACCGTTTCTTTAAGTCCACCAGCTGTAAATGTACCGCAATAAATCACTTTTTTTGAGTTTTGCGTAATATTTATGAATCCACCACATCCGGCAACACGACCTTTGAACTTACTGACATTGATATTCCCATGTTCATCGGCTTCAGCCAACCCTAAGATAGCTAAGTCAACACCGCCGCCGTCATAAAAGTCGAATTGGTAAGGCTGGTCAAGGATAGCATATGCATTGGTAGCAGCCCCAAAACTGTTGCCGCCGGCCGGCATCCCACCGATAGTTCCCGCTTCAGTCGTCAATACCATGCTGTTGATTCCTTCTTCAGAAGCGACAGATGATACGCCTTCCGGCATACCGATACCTAAGTTGACGACAGCATCCGGAATCAATTCCATGGCACAGCGACGGGCAATAATCTTACGGTTTGTCAACGGCATAGCTGGGAGTGAATCGACGGGCACTTTCAAGTCACCATTAAAGGCTGGATTAAATTCATAATCCCAAGTCATGAAGTGGTCTGCTGCATCACTCTGGACGATGTAGTCAACTAAGACACCTGGAATTTTGACATCCTTAGGATCCAGTGTCCCACGAATGGCTGCTTTTTTAACCTGTGCAATAACAATGCCGCCACATGCATGAGCTGCTTCTGCAATGGACAGCGCTTCACCAGTTCCGATTTCTTCTTCCATCGAAATATTGCCATCCTGGTCAGCCGTTGTCCCGCGGATAATCCCAACATGAATAGGCCACGGTTTATACCAAAGCCACTCTTCATCATTCATATGAATGACTTCGACCATATCCCGGGTAGTTCCGGCATTCAGTTTGCCTCCTTCTAGGCGAGGGTCAACGAAGGTCCTCAAGCCGACTTTGGTAATCGTCCCCGGCCGATGTCCGGCAATATCCCGGAACCATTGGGAAATTGTCCCTTGGGGAAAATTATACGCAAATACTTTATTTTCCGTAATCAACTTACCGATGCGCGGCGTTAAATTAAAGTGCCCGCCGACGATGCAGCGAAGCAAGCCTTCTTCACCTAAATGATTCAGACCGCGTTCACCACCATCCCCCTGGCCAGCTGCAAAGATGACCGTTAAATCTTTCGGAGCGCCCGTTTCCTTAAACGAAGTCTGTATCTCTTTTAACACAGTTTCAGGAACTAAGCCGCCTACAAAACCACTGGTAGCAAGAATCGCACCATCTTTAATTTGTTTAACTGCTTCCGCTGCCGTTACAAATTTTGCCATATGAATCACATCTCCTTTATTATGTATTTATTCATTTTTAGTGAAGTCCCGTAACAGAGTAAATAATAATAATTACAAATACTGCAAATGTCTTCAACAAAGTAATTGCAAAAATGTTTTTATACGAACTGCGATGAGTCAGACCGCAAACAGCCAACAACGTAATGACTGCACCATTATGCGGCAGTGTATCAAGACCGCCAGAAGCCATCGAAGCAACACGATGCAGGATTTCCGGTCCCATTCCAATAGAAGTCGCCCAAGCCATCCATTCCTGAGACATCAATTCCAAAGCAATGGCCATACCGCCAGAAGCCGAACCGGTAATCCCAGCTAAAGTCGTTACACTAATAGCTTCAGATACCAGCGGCGTACCGCCAATATGAATATTAATCAGCGCATGTGCTACATGCTGGAAACCAGGGAGCTGCGAGATAACATTCCCGTAACCAACTTCCGACGCCGTGTTCATAATAGCTAAGAGTGATCCAATGGCACCGGCATTGAGAATTTTCGTTAAACGATCAATCGATTTAATTTCGCCCTTGCCAATAATCAAAGCCAGGAAAATCCCTGCTACCAATGCAATGATCAACGACCAGATACTCGCAACGTTTTTAACATGAGCCACTACAAGAGGCACGCCTTTCATCGACTGGAACGGTTCAAGAATAGCTGGATGCCAAACAACATATTCCGTAATGAGGAAGTTAATGACTAATACAGCTAACAACGGGACACATGCCAGTTTCCAAGATACCAAGGTTGCATCCGGATTGTCTTCAGGTTCATTGATGGTATGATTGCCATATCCTTCCCCTTTGGCAATCGCTTTTTTCAGACAATGGGTAAGATAAACAAAGCCACCACCGTAAATGATACAGGCACCGATAATCCCGGCTAAAGGCGCCGAATACAAGGTCGTCCCAA
Source organism: Megasphaera indica (assembly GCF_046614755.1). Taxonomy (NCBI): domain Bacteria; kingdom Bacillati; phylum Bacillota; class Negativicutes; order Veillonellales; family Veillonellaceae; genus Megasphaera; species Megasphaera indica. Next base: position 3,009 of record NZ_JBKKJR010000035.1, on the reverse strand, counting down.
AATAGGCTGTCGGAATAATGTTCTGAATCTGAGGAGTCCCAGGCAGGCAGTCCATCGTCGCCGTAAAAGCCCCCAGTGCAATAATCCCCGGAAGTAAGCGTTTCGGATAATTTGCTTCTTTGAAAAGAGCCGCTGCGAAAGGATAAACAGCGAAGACGACGACGAAAAGACTGACACCACCATAGGTCAAAAGGGAAGCAGCAATAACAATGGAGAGAACTGCTTTATGGGGTTCTTTGCCAAGACCAGTAATAATGGCTTTAGCAATACTCCTGGCTAGGCCTGTATCTTCCATGACCTTACCAAAGATGGCCCCTAACAAGAAAATAGGGAAAAACGATTTAATGTAAGTAACAGCCTTACCCATAAATAACTCGGTATAGGAAGGCATGATGGCCAGCCCCGATAATGTTGCTGCTAATAAAGCCATAATCGGTGCCATCATAATAACGGAAAATCCGCGATAAGCAAAAGCAATCAATCCCAGTAAACTGAGGATAATAATGATTACACCAAAGTCCATACGTATCACTCCTTTTGGGCATAAATAAAACATTTTGTTGTTGCATAATGGTAAGAATATATAAGGCGTTTCATCGTCCCCTTATTATTTTGACCAATAAGCACAGAAGGGGTAAAGCGTCATACAATCCAAAACATTGATTCCGTTCATCACACGTGTAAATAACTGAAGTTCATTTTTCGGATGTTTTTCTTGCCTTCATGGTATCATCTCATCCATGCCTTTGTAAAATACATCGATTTCATTAAAGTAATGAATAAATTTCACGTATCCGTCAAAAAAAGGACTGTCTAACTGACAGTCCTCATTGTAGGCTGATTTAAAAATCAAATATGAAACTTTGCATTTTGTATCAAGTCTAAAAACAATTTCATCGGAGTGCTTAAAAATTTTTCTTTATGATAGGCTGCCAAAGGAATCCAAGGAAACGATGGGGTGCATAAATGCAACATTTTTACTTTTTTACTGCAAAACTTCTGGATAATCGGCTTTGGCAAAATGGTTATGCTTTCCCCATCAGATACAGCTTCTACTAATAAGTCCCATTGTGCACTTTCAAGACCAACATGAGGTATAAATCCAGCCTCTTTGCAACAATCGATAATCCGATAATAGAGCATGAAGGATTTATCAAGGACAAGGAACCTTTCATTTTTTAATTGTGAAAATGAAATGGTATCATAATTAGCTAAACGATGATGTGGAGAAACGACGCAAACAGCTTCCGATACCATAATGGGAACTTTATTGAATTCAGGATTATCAAAAGGCTCGATAATAATGCCTATATCAACGGCTCCTGACTGTGCCAGGGAAAAAGCAGTCTGTGCGCCAATCTCCATAACGCGTAAATTGATTTCCGGATACATTTGACTGTATTGATGTAGTAACGAATGAATAACAGTAATCGTGACCGGCGGAATCCCTAACGTGAGTTTTCCTCGATGGCTATGTAATAGTGTAGCCAGGACTTCCGTTTCTGATTGATAATTCGATACAATTTTAACAGCACTATTGTAAAAAATCTCCCCTGCTGAGGTCAACTTAAATTTCCGGGCTTTGCGATCAATCAACTCCGTATTATAGGCTTGTTCTAAACTTTTTATAGCCTTACTAATAGTAGACTGACTAATAAATAATGATTCAGCTGCCTTGGTAATGCTATTTTCTCGAACAGCTTCTATAAAATATGCAAAATGGTTGATATTCATCATATCCCCCCTTTTCTAAAATGATATTGTAAAGAAGGAAGTATTATTTCATAGTATTAATTATATCGTATCGTATACCAAAACGCTATTATTTTACCCCCCCTCCGTACATTTTTAGTCATATCGTATATGAATTATATTCATTAATATTTTTAGGATAAAGGCTGCCATTTCAGTGACAGCCTTACACCTATTTTACAAGTTCTCTTTCCATAGCTTGAAAGGCCGGCACATAATATTGAAGAATACGCCGTACTTTTTCTTCTACTGGTTCGCAACAATCTGGATGATACCGATCCTTCAACATCGACAGCCAAGTAGATTCGCTAACAAATAAATATCGTTCATAAGCATCTAAAAGTAATTCTTTCGGTGTCAGGGAAATGGCAAGGTCAGGATCTTTATTTTCAAGGCATTCCCGAAATACCTGTTGGCCTAAATCAAATTCGTCCATAAACCAGTGAACAATCCCATGCAATACAAAGACATTCGACAAATCTTCTTTTTTCAGACCAGAAAAATCCTTCAACCCTTGGGAAAATAATTCAAACGTTTTCATATTATCACCACCTTTAATCTTTTTCTTTCCTATAATATTATCGTATAAAATAAATTCACAAAGTGCAAAAGAGTTGAATTCATTCTAGTCATCGCTTTTATTCATGAATTTTATATTAAACCGAAAAGGGATTCGAATCCTTGACAGGATTATTTGATACATGAAATACTATTTATTGATGTTCTAATTTATCATAATGGGGGAATTTTTTCATGTATGTAAAACAAAAAACGTTATCCGTATTGCTATCAGCCACATTTGCTGCTTCCATGGCCTGGGGAACGGCTCCAGCAGATGTTTCCCAAACCTTCGCTACAAAAGCGGAGGCGTCGGTAAAAGCGCCGCTTCAGGCGAAAGCGCCGGCTTATACAGGAAAGGCATTACAGAACACTCGCAACAGCATGGTTCAGGGATATGTGCAAAATCAGGCCCTAATCTGGAAAGGAATCCCGTACGGTCAGGCAGAACGCTGGAAAGCTCCGACAGACGTCAAGGCCTGAAATGGTATCTTCGATGCGACGAAACCGGGACCTGTTGCCATTCAGGGAGCCATGGGCAAAACAAAAGGCAGTGAAGACTGCCTGAATCTCGATATTTTCCGTCCTAACAGCAGTTTACAACTTTTTGAACAAATAAATATCGCGTAACCACACCTTTGAAGTATAATGAATCTGCTAAAACACATCATCTCAAAGGAGTTACGCGATGAATTCATT
>NZ_JBKKJR010000034.1:0-15021 GCF_046614755.1 Megasphaera indica | reverse complement strand
TGACTATGAAAAATTATATGCAAACTACAAGAAAAAGGCAGCTTTGATTGCTGGATAACTGATTGATAGAAACCTCAATTTAATTTGTACTCAAACTTGACATAGGACCACCTCCCCTATGAGGGGAGGCTTTACGACCTGCGGTCTGGGGGCTTTCCCAAGGCTCGCCTCATAGGAGAGCTGTCAGCGCAGCTGACTGAGAGGTTGCTTTTGAAGTAGTATGTGGTAATTCAACCTCTCCGGCCCGTTGGGCCACCTCCCCTATGAGGGGAGGCTTGCGACCTGCGAACGCAGTTCGTGGGATTTCCGCAAGCGCTCCTAGCCACGAGCTACGAGCCACTAACCACTAACCCTATCCCCACAAGGCGTTGCCGGTGGCGAAGCCAAGCCAGCAGCAGACGAAGCCGCCGATGACGTTGAACGAGAAGTAGGCCAGGGCCGGGAAGACGGCGCCGGTACGGACGAAGGTGAGGAGTTCCATGTTGTACGTCGAAAAGGTCGTGAAGCCGCCCAGGATACCTGTGACGAAGAAGAGTTTGACGATGGGCGACAGGTCGCTGATTTCGGAGAAGAAGACGAAGAGGATGTCGATACAGAAGGACCCGATGAGGTTGGCCAGGATGGTGCCGTATGGGAAGAATACGCCGCCGTGGAGGTTGGCCCGTTCTGTGAGTAAATAGCGTAGGGCTGCGCCGATGCCGCCGCCGAGGGCGACGAAGAGGACTTTTTCCATGAATATGACTCCTTTTTTTATGAAATAAGCGGGCCGCCCTTTGGGACGGCCCCTACGGAAGCGGTCCGTGTGACCGCGGCGGCCTGCGGGGTTCTTTCAAAAGGCTCGCCTCATAGGAAAGCTGTCAGCGCAGCTGACTGAGAGGTTGCTTTTGCAACGCGGCCTGTGGTAATTCAACCTCTCCGGCCCGTTGGGCCACCTTCCCTATAAGGGGAGACTTTGCGACCTGCGGCCTGTGGCCTGCGAACATCAATTAATACCATAACACGATGGGAGCGGCGATGCAAGACGCGGCTGGCCCATCGGGACATTCTGTGATACAATATAGGATACCTAACGAACGATGAATGAAAGGAGGGGGATGCATGAGCTGGCAAGTAGAGAAAGCGCTGGATGATCTGATGGCCCAGGAAACGGGGGCTGTACAGTATCCTTTCGGCACGCGTCATGCCATGGCTATCTGTTATCCCAATACGTATGACGTGGCCATGAGCAATCTGGGGATGCAGATCATCTACCGCGAAGTGAACGGCCGCGAGGACTGGCTCTGCGAACGGGCTTTCCTGCCGGACAAGGACCTCATGAAGGTCTTCGAGAAGACAGGGGAACCGCTCATTTCCCTGGAGAACCGCCGGCCCCTGTCGGATTTCGAGATCCTCGGTCTGTCGGTCAGTTTTGAAATGGACTATTTCAACGTGCCGACGATCCTGGAAATGGGGCGCATCCCCGTCCTGGCCGCTGACCGCGATGATGACGATACGCTCGTCGTCATGGGCGGGCCTGTCGCCTTTTTCAACGCCGAACCGCTGTCGCCTTTTGTCGACGTCGTCCTGGTCGGCGAAGGGGAGCGCTCCATCCATACCTTCCTCGACGCCTATGGAGAAGGAAAGGCCCAGGGCCTGTCCCGTCACGACCTGCTGCGCTATCTGGCTACCCATGTCCCAGGCGTCTATGTGCCGTCCCTGTACCGCCACGAATACGATGACGACGGCCACGTCGTGCGCATCGTCCCGGAAGAGGGCATCCCGGCCAAGGTCGAACGCCAATGGCACGAGCTGACCCAGCCGGCGGAAACGGTCATTGCTACGCCGAATACGGAGTTCGGCGCCATGTATCTCATCGAGATCGCCCGGGGCTGCGGCCGTCACTGCCGCTTCTGCATGGCCGGTTACTGTTACCGCCGTCCCCGCGTCCGTCCGCTGGAATACGTCAAGTCCGCCGTCCTGCGCGGCAAGGCCCTGGGCAAGAAAATCGGCCTCATGGGCGCGGCCATTTCCGATTATCCCTATATCGACGAACTGGTCACGTTCATCCGCGACCAGGGGCTGGCCTTTTCCTGTGCGTCCCTGCGGGCCGACTCGATTACGCCGGCCATCGTCAAGGGCCTGGCCGAAAGCGGCCAGAAGACGATTACCCTGGCGCCGGAAGCGGGCAGCAAGCACATGCGGGACATCATCAACAAGGGCATCACGGAAGAGCACCTGCTCCATTCCATCGACCTGGCGACGGCAGCCGGCATCCGCCACGTGCGCATGTACATCATGGTCGGCCTGCCCATGGAAACCGATGATGATATCCAGGGCATCGTCGATATGACCCGCCGCGTCCAGCAGCACATGGCGGCCATCGGCAACCTGAGCCGCATCACCCTGAGCATCAACCCCTTCATCCCCAAGCCCTTCACGCCTTTCCAGTGGATGGCCATGACGGAAAAGAAGGTCGTCGAGAAACGGCTGAATTTCCTCAAGAAGGCCCTGAAGGACAAGCAGATCGAGCTGCTCATCGAGCCCCTGCGCTCGGCCTATATCCAGGGCGTCCTGTCCCGGGGCGACCGCCGCGTCGGCGACCTCCTGGTCAAGGCCCATGAATACGGCGGCGTCAAGGGCTGGAAACGGGCGGCCAAGGAGCTTCATTTCGATATTAAAGGATTTTTATATGACCAGTGGCCGACAGACGCCGTCATGCCCTGGGATACGATCGACACGGGCCTGGTGCCGACGTACCTGACGGACGAGCTGAAAAAAGCCGAAGACGGGGAATTCACCATCCCCTGTTTCGACGGCTGCCGACGCTGTCACATTTGTGGAGGATATCATGACTAAGTGGGTAGAACATGGTAATGGAATCTGTTGGGAAGAGAGCACCCTCCTGGCAGACGCCGGCCTGCGCCATGGCGTGACCGGCAAGAGCGGCGGCGTCAGCGAGGCACCGTTCACGTCGCTGAACCTGGGGCTCCACGTCGGCGACCAGCCCAAGGCCGTCCTGGAGAACCGGCGCCGCCTCTGTGCCCTCCTGGGCTATCCCCTGCAGAAGCTGACGACGGCCCAGCAGACCCACGAAGACCACGTCGTCGCCGTGGGACCGGCAGAGATCGGCTGCGGTGCCGGCAGTTATGCCGATGCCCTGGCCCATACGGACGCCATCATGACCAACCTTCCCGGCGTGCCGCTCATGCTCTGCATCGCCGACTGCGTGCCGGTCATCGTCTACGATCCGGTGAAGCGGGCCGTCGCCGTCATCCACGACGGCTGGCGCGGTACGGTCCAGCGCCTGGCGGCCAAGACGGTCTTTGCCATGCGCCTGGCCTACGGGTCGGACCCGAAAGACCTCCTGGCCTATGTGGGGCCTTCCATTTCCCGGGCCCATTACGAGGTCAGCGAGTCTACGGCCATGGCCTTCCGCCGTTTGGGGCCGGCTTATGGGAACTGCGCCGGCGAAAAAGATGGCGTCTGGTCCGTCGACTTGTGGCAGGCCAACCGGCTGCTCCTGGAGGAAGCGGGCCTTCGCCCGGACCACGTCGAAGTCACGACGAGCTGCGCCTTTGCCGAGGAAGGGAAGTTCTTTTCCTATCGCCGCGACGGCGGTCATACGGGCCGCATGGGGGCCTTTGCCGTCCTTTGAAAAGCAGATGGGACAAATTTTTAAATATGACTAGCTTTTATAGCCTTAACTATATATAATAAAAGAAGTGTAATGTTTTATAAATATATGAATATATATAATCACATGCACTACGGAGGGATAGGCTTGATTAAGGAAAATCTTGAGGCAGTAAATAAGAGAATTGCCGATGCAGCTGCCCGCGTCGGCAGAACTGACAAAATTACGCTTGTCGCAGTCACGAAGAATCATCCCGTAGAAATGATGGAAGAAGCCGCTAAATGCGGTGTCACCGACGTCGGTGAAAATCGGGTCCAGGAAGCACTTCAGAAGCTGGAAGCGTTCCCGGATAACCATTTGACCTGGCACTTAATCGGTCATTTGCAGACCAATAAGGCCAAGCATGCCGTCGAACACTTCGACCTCATCCACTCGATCGATTCCGAACACCTGCTCAAAGCTGTGGATAAGGAAGCCGGCAAGATCGGCAAAGTACAGGATATTCTCCTGCAGGTCAATGTGGCCCGCGAAGAAAGCAAATTCGGCATGGAAGTGGAAGACTTCCCGGCTATGTGCGAAATGGCCAAGACCATGGAACACGTCCGCGTCCTGGGCCTCATGTGCATCGCCCCGAATTACGACAACGTAGAGGATGTACGGCCTGTATTCCGCATTGCCCACGCTTTGTATGAAGACATGAAGCCGAAGTTTCCGGAAGGTCAAATCCGTTACCTGTCTATGGGCATGACCCATGATTTTGAAATAGCAATCGAAGAAGGCGCCAATGTCGTCCGCGTAGGTACGGCAATCTTTGGGCCCCGTAATTACTAAGGAGGAGTATTCACCATGGGAGTAAAGAAAGTTTGGGATAAATTAGTAGGTACTGTAGGCGGCGTCAACGAAGACGACGAATTTGAAACAGACGAATACGAGGATGAAGAAGAAATGGAAGAAGAACGCGCACCGCGCCGCACGCCGGCTGTAGCCCCGCGCCGTTCCGGCGTCAATTATGCAGCACCCCAGGAAAAACCGCTGCGCATGGTCATCGTCGAACCGGAAACCTTTGACGATTCCCAGAGCATCGCCGATTATATCCGCGACCGCAAACCCGTCGTCATCAACTTTGAATCGACGCCGGACGACATTGCCAAACGCGTCGTCGATTTCGTCAGCGGCGCTACGTATGCCCTGGACGGCAACATCCAGAAGGTCGGCAAGGAAATCTTCCTCTGCGTACCGAGCAATGTCACCGTCGACCACGGCAAGCGTGACGACTACGGCGATTTCAATACGCCGCCCCTGGCCTGGAACAGCAACAACAATAACAACAACGGCAGCAGCACGCCGCAGCACTAGTAATTGAGGGATCAGCTTGAAGAACAGAGATCGGATTATCCGATATTATCAGGGAACCGATAATGGCGAGCTCGCCGCCCGCCTTATCGACTTGGCCGACAGCACGGCCAAGGGCCGCCCTTATGCGGTCAGTGAGTTCGTATCTCCCGGTGCCGTCCAGATTGGCGAGACCATCCAGGCCCACGTGCCGTCCTTGGTCCTCAAGACCTTTGGCGGCTACGAAGGGGCAGAACGGGTCAAGCTGGCTTTTGTCAGCGCTGATTACGACGGGCCTGTCGATTTCGGCATCACCGCCTGCCGCCTGTCCTGGGATGACCGCTACCGGCTCCTGGGGCACCGCGACGTCCTGGGCTCACTTATGAGCCTCGGCGTCGGCCGCGAACGCTTCGGCGACATCATCATGCAGGATGCCGGCGCCGTCCTCTTGGCCGATACGAAACTCGTCCCGTATTTACAGCAGAATTTCACTAAAATTGCCATGGTATCCATTGCCATCGAAGAGATGCCCCTGTCGGACATTGCGCCTCGCCAGGAAAAGGTCAAGGAAATCAAGACGACCGTCGCATCGCTCCGCCTCGATGCCATTGCATCTTCGGGCTTTGGCATTTCCCGTACCAAGGCGGCCGAAGCCATCAAGGGCGACCGGGTCCAGGTCAACTGGCAGCCTGCCAAGGGACCGAGCCAGGACGTCAGTCAGGGCGATGTCATTTCGCTGCGCGGCAAGGGCCGGATGGAACTGGCCGAGATCACGGGTACGTCCAGGAAGGGCCGTATCGGCGTCTTGCTGAAGCGGTATATGTAATTCCCTTTCACACGGAGGAAATACCATGCTTACACCAATGGATATTCACAACAAAGAATTTAAACGCGGCTTCCGCGGGTACAGCGAAGAAGACGTCGACGCTTTCATGAACAACATCGCCGGCGACTACGAAAAGGTATACCGGGAATACTGCGAATTGAAGGAACGCTGCGACAGCCTGCAGGACAAACTGACGCAGTATGAAAAGATGGAAGCTACCATGAACAGTACGCTCATGCTGGCCCAGCAGACGGCGGAAAACGTCAAGGTCTCGGCCCGCAAGGAAGCCGACCTCATCCTGCAGGAAGCGGAAAGCAAGAAGAAGCAGATGCTCGACGAAACGATGATGAATCTGCAGCAGTCCCGGCAGGAATGGGAAAAGCTCAAGGCCCAGACCGGGGCATACCGCGCCAAGTGCCGTGCCATCCTGACCAGCCAGCTCAAGCTGCTCGACGACATGGCCCTCGATGGCGAAGGTGCGGCACCTGTCGTTGCGGATAAATCGGTCGCCGTCAAACCGGCAGCTCCGGCTGTCGCCGTTTCGGCCGAAGCCGCGCAGAAAGCCGTACCCGATCATGGCAGCCACGATGACAGTGATGCCAAAAAGGACGCTAAAAAAGCCCAATAATACGTATTTTATGGATATGCTCTCTTTCAGGTATGACGCACGTTAGACCCGGCAGGGAGTATATTTGTTTATAGAGGGGGACAACGATGAAACGATTCTTTCTTTTGCTGGCAGCCTGGTGCTGCCTGGGGCTCAGCGCGGCCCTGGCCTATAATCCCTATGCGCCGAACCAGTTTGACGCCGTAGACCGCAATACCTGGGAATACAAGGCCGTCTACGACCTGTCCAAGGCCGGCCTGACGGGAGTGCCGATGACGCGCTTTGCGCCGTCGTACAACCTGACGCGCTATGAAGTGACGGAAATGATCGCCGCTGCCATGAAGAACCGCAGCAAAGCCACGGCAGACCAGCAGCGGGAAATCGATAAACTGGCCCAGAGCTATGCCGATGACCTGCAGTACGTCAGCGACGCGCCGAAGGAAGCCGAACCGTCCAGTCAGGGCGTCGTCTTCGACTGGAAGGGGGACAAGGCCTGATGAAGCCGGTAAAGATGATCACCATCGACCTCGATGGGACGCTCCTGCGCAGCGACGGCAGCGTGTCGGACCGGACGGTCCGTACCTTGCAGGCAGCCCGCGATAAGGGCGTCGTCGTCGCCATCGCCACGGGACGCATGTACCAGACGGCCCGGCCTTACGGCGACCGCCTGGACCTCGGCGACAGTCCGCTGCTGCTCTTTGCCGGCGGCCTCATCGAGACGCTGGAATCGAAGAAGATCCTCTTCCAGCAGGCCATTCCGCAGCAGACGGCACAGGAACTGGTCGACCTGGCCCGGGAAAAGGGCTGGCAGATGCAGACTTATATCGACGACGTCCTGCGCACGGCCAAGGATGATAAGTGGATCCGCGGCTATGAGGAAATCACGCACAGCAAGGCCTGTATCTGCGGCGACGAATTCTACCGCGTCCAGGGCGACTGCAACAAGCTCCTCAGCCGGGGCGAACACGACGACCTGGTGGCCCGCAAGGCCCTCATCGAGGAACGTTTCCCCGGCCAGTTCAACATCCTCTTTTCCATGCCGACGTTCCTGGAAATCATGCCCAGCGGCGTCGACAAGGGCAAGGGTATCCGCCGCCTGGGCGAGCTCTACGGCATCACGGCCGATGAGATCATGGCCCTCGGCGATTCCCAGAACGACTTGGATATGCTCAAAGCCGCCGGTTTCCCCGTGGCCATGGCCAATGCCGCCGACGAAGTGAAGGCCGTCGCGTCTTATGTCACGGCGTCCAACAATGACGACGGCGTCGCCGCGGCGGTTGAGAAATTTGTATTGTAACATTGTCTATATAGGAGGTTCTTATGGACCATTTTCATTTGATCATTGTCACCGGCATGTCCGGTGCCGGTAAGAGCCATGCCGTCCAGGTATTGGAAGACATCGGCTATTTCTGCATCGACAATATTCCGCCGGTCCTGATTCCCAAGTTCGCGGAATTGTGCATCAAAGGCGGCGAACGGGTCCGCCACGTGGCCCTCATCGCCGATATCCGGGGCGGTGAATTCTTTGACGCCATGAGCCAGTGCCTGAAAGACCTCAAGGCCGAAGGCATTTCCTACGAAATCGTCTTCATCGAGGCTTCGGATCAGGCCCTGGTACGGCGCTATAAGGAAACGCGCCGCGTCCATCCCCTGGCCCCACATGGCCGCATCAGCCAGGGCATCGCCGAAGAACGCAAGCGCCTGGCCTCGCTGCGCCAGAAAGCGGATTTCATCATCGACACGTCGAATCTCAAGCCGAAGCAGCTCAAGGAGATCCTGGTCAAGCGCTATGCCATTACGGACAGCAAGAAGAGCATGACCGTCACCGTCGTGTCCTTCGGTTTCAAGCACGGCATGCCCATCGACGCGGACATCGTCGAAGATGTGCGCTTCCTGCCCAATCCTTATTATATTGAAGAATACCGCCATAAATCGGGCCGTGTACCCTGTGTGCGCGACTATGTCGAAAGCTTCCCCGTTACCCAGACGTATAAGGAAAAGTGGTTCGATATGATTGACTTTCTCCTGCCCAACTATGAACGGGAAGGCAAGAGCCAGCTGGTCATCGCCGTCGGCTGTACGGGCGGGATGCACCGCAGTGTCTGTATGGCCGAAGCCATGTATAAACATCTCAGGGATAACGGTGTCGACGTATCCATCGAACACCGGGATATCCAGAAGAACGACGTCGAAGAAGATGCGCCGGGGTACGAAGGCGAAGCGTAGGAGGTGCTGTCATGCGTTTTATGAAATGGCTGCATCCGGGCTTGCACATCAAGCGATGGCTCTTTCTCTTCGGCCTGGGCATGATGTGCTCCAGCTTCGGCATTATCCTGACCTTTAACTACCAATGGCTGGGGTCGCTGGAAGAATGGGCTTTCCGCCTGCTCTATGAAGTGACGGGCCATTATAACTATACCATCCTGGCCAGTATGGGCATCCTGGTCATCCTCCTGGGGTTGGTCGTCATGGCCTGGGCAACGCGGCGCCTGATCCGCACCATGATCGGCGTCGTCATGCCCGGCGAATCGGATAACCTCAGCGACCTGATCTTTTCCAACCTCCAGCTGTCCAAAGGGCCGAAGGTCGTCGTCATCGGCGGCGGCACGGGCCTGTCGGTCATGCTGCGCGGCCTCAAGGCCAAGACCTATAACCTGACGGCTGTCGTCACCGTCGCCGACGATGGCGGTTCGACAGGCCGCATCCGCCAGGACCTGGATATCATCGCCCCAGGGGACCTGCGCAACTGCCTGGTCGCCCTGGCCGATAAGGAAGGGCTCATGGAAAAGCTCTTCGCCCACCGCTTCGGCGGGTCCGGCAACCTGACGGGCCACAGCTTCGGCAACTTGTTCATTGCCGCCCTCATCGAAGTCCTGGGCGACGTCGAAGAAGCCATGGACGCGACCAGCAAGGTCCTGCGCGTCCGCGGCAAGGTCATCCCATCGTCGGCGGAAAAGCTTCGCCTCAATGCCGAAATGACCGACGGCCGCATCGTCGAAGGGGAATCGCAGATTCCCCATGCCCACGGCAAGATCAAACGCGTCTTTACGACGCCGGAACACCCCAGGGCCATCCAGTCGGCCGTCGACGCCATCAGGGAAGCCGACGCCATCGTCCTCGGGCCGGGCAGCCTCTATACGAGCATCATGCCCAATCTCTGTGTACCCGATATCGTCCAGGCCGTCCGCACCAGCAAGGCGCCGAAGATCTATATCTGCAACGTCATGACCCAGCCCGGGGAAACGGATGATTACACCGTATCCGATCACATCCGGGCCATCAACCGCCAGGCCGGCGGCAAGGTCATCGACTTCGTCATCGCCAACAACGGCGATGTCGATCCGGCCGTCCTCCAGCGCTATGTCGCTCACGGGTCCCATCCGGTCATGATCGACAAGAAGGAAGTCAGCCAGACCGGGGCGACGCTCGTCCTGTCGGATTTGATCAACAAGGAAAACAGTGCCACTCACGATACGAAGAAGCTGGCCAACGTCCTCTTTGACCTGATCAACGCCTTGCGGACCGATTTGTCGCCGGAGCTCTTGCATTACTATTTGAAGCGTTACACATTCAACCATCGTTAGGAGGCGGCGCCCTTTGTCATTTGCAGAAGAAGTGAAGAATGAAATCGCCCACTGCAAGCCCGAAAATGCCGCCTGCCGTTTTGCCGAACTGGCAGCGCTGCTCTGCATGGGCGGCTCCCTCATCCTCGGCTCGCGCGGGACTATCGGCATCGAATTCAGCACGTCCAATAATGCCGTCGCCCGCAAGGCCCTAAAGATGTGGATGGAATCGTTCCCGGTCCGGCCCGAAGTCCGGGTCCGCCAGGGCCTGCGCCTGCGCAAGAAGAATTACTATATCCTGCGCGTATCGCCGTCGCCGGAAAGCACGGCCATCCTGAAGGATTTGTCCCTGTTTCCGACAGATACGGAATTTTCGGCCATCGACCTCAAGAAGACCGACTGCCAGCGGGCTTTCCTGCGGGGAGCCTTCATGGGCGGCGGGTCCGTCAATCAGCCCAAGGGCGATTATCACCTGGAACTGGTGACGGGCAATGCGGCCTTTGCCGAAAAATTGTTGAAAATCATGCGCCGTTTCCGCCTGCCGGCCAAGACGACGGACCGCAAGGGCGATTATTTGGTCTACATCAAAGAAGGCAATGGCGTGTCCCAATTCCTGCAATACATCGGCGCAGCCCAGGCGTATCTCAAGTTTGAGAGCGTCCGCGTCGTCAAGGGGATGCGCAACAATGTCAACCGCGTCGTCAACTGTGAAACGGCCAATCTCCAGAAGACCGTAGACGCCGCCGTGCGCCAGCGCCGGGCCATTACCTGCATCCAGGAGTCGGGCCTGTACCAGCGCATGTCGCCGAAGCTGCGGGAAGCGGCGGAACTGCGCATGGCCAATCCTGAAGCTTCCATGAGTGAACTGGCGGCCCAGTCGGGATTGACGAAATCGGGCTTGTCCCACCGTTTTAAAAAAATCGCTGATATAGCGAAACAGATAGAAGGTCAACGAGAAGATGAAATTTAAGAAACTATGTACCTATATAGCCGGCCTGCTGACGGCCTGTCTGCCCCTGGCCGGCGCCCTGGCAGCGGATCTGCCCGCTGTCGACGACCCGGACGTCATGGACCGCGTCGTCGCCCAGCGTATGCTTCCTATTTCCATGACAGCTCCTGTCGATACGGGGACGCTGCTCCTCTCTGATAGCCCGGAATACGCCGATGGTGACGGGATCCTCTATGGGGATACGGTCAGCGGCGACGTGCGCCTCTATTTCTATCATGTCAACCAGCACCAGTATAACCGGAAAATCGTAGCCATGCTCTACAATCCGCACCCGTATCCGCTGGAAGCGGTCCTCCAGGGTTATCAGTATACGCGGCCCAGTACGGACTACTACCAGGTCGGCAAGGAACTGTCGACCATGTATTATGAAGGCAACATGACGGTTAATAAGATCACCGTCCCGGCCCATGACTATGCCATCGTCGGTCAGCGCCTCAATGAAACTGTCGTCCGGCCGGACCAGCTCTTTTCGGGCATCGTCAACGTCAGCCTGCCGGAACCCATGATCCTGTCGTCCATGATCCTGCCGCCCCAGGAAGACCCGATTGCCTTCATCCGCAAGCAGCAGTACTTGGCCAGTGACTCCGTCCAGCTGCGCGGCACTTTCCACGGCAAGGACCGTTACCTGAGCACGCTCATTCCCTATTCGACGGACAGCGGCATCGGCTATATCCTCCTGGCTGACGGCGTCTGGGACCGTTTCCTCCAGGGCCGTGACGTCATGGACAACCGGGCCTCGGAAGATACGGGCAACTACGGCGTCGACTACACCATCCACCTGCGCACGACGGGGACCGGGAACATCCACTTGTATTTCAATCCCCAGGGTGGCGAATATGCCGGCGTGACGGAACTCATCTACAGCGATCCCCAGCGTGGCGAAGACAAGAAAATCGTCGAACTGCCGCGCCATCGCCACTCCATGGGCTACAATGACCCGTATGCCATGGAATACGTCGATACCTTCCCGGCCGGGACGGACATGACCATCCACATCATGCCGCCGGGAGCCGCCAACCTGCCGGTACGCTTCCTCGTCGTCCCGGACAATAAACTCCAGCCTATCCGCGAAGCCGTCCAGAGCGAACGGACTGCGAAAGAACGCCAGGCCGCAGCCGCTGCCGAAGCAGCCAAACGCAAAGCCGCCTATAAAGACAAGACCATCCAGCCCGAAACGGAACTCCAGTCCGACAACCAGGGCGAGTTCACCTCCTTGAAAGACCGCCTGGCCAAACTCCAGAAGAAGTAGTAGGGGCCGTCCCAAAGGGCGGCCCGCTTGTGGGAATCTCGTGATTTTATTGTAGGGGCTCGCACGTGGCGAGCCCGTCTGGAATATGTGGGATTTTCCAGCCCGGGGAGCGCATCGCCGAATACCCGGCGGGTCGCCCACGTGGCGCCCCCTGCAGTGCAAAAAAAGCTGCCGCAAACGCGGCAGCTTTTTTTTACTGCTTCGGTTCTTCGCCGAACCATTTCTTGTAGATTTTAGCGTACGTTCCGTCTGCCTTGATTTCCTTCAAAGCTTCGTTGACTTGTTTGTTCAGTTCCGGTTTATCCTTGCTGATGCCCATGGCTACGCCGCGGGACGTGATGGGTTCGCCGACGATCTTGAGCTTATCTTTACCGCCCTGCTGGAGGTAATACTGGGCGACGGCTTTATCGATGGAAACGGCATCACACGTACCGGCTTCCAGTTCCATCCAGCCCTGGGTATTGGTGTCGAATTCCTTGACGTTGGCCCCGTGTTCTCTGGCGTAATCGGCTGCCTTGGAACCGACCTGGGCGCCGACGGTCTTGCCGGCGATGGAGTCATAGCCGGTGATGTCCGTATTGCCCGTCGGGACGACGATGGTGTAGCCGCCCTGGTAATAGACGTCCGTGAAGTCGATCTGTTTCTTCCGTTCATCTGTCGCATCCATGCCGGCGGCGATGAGGTCGATCTGGCCGCTCTTCAGGGCCGGGATGAGGGCGTCGAAGCCGAGGTTCTTGACTTCCATCTTGTAGCCCAGCTTATCGCAGACGGCCTGGGCCAGGTCGATGTCGAAGCCGACGTCTTTTTCATTTTCCGTGAATTCAAAAGGCGGGAACGTCGGTTCCGTGCCGACGATGAGGGTCTTGTCGCCTTTGGCTGCGCCATCTTTTTTATCGGCTGTGCCGTTGGAGCCGCAGCCGGCGAGAAGGGTCAGGGCTGCCAGCGAGGCAGCGACGAGGGTCGTAACTTTTTTCTTCATCATAATGAGTTCCTCCAATTAGGGAATAGTAAGGATTTCGCTGAGATCCTTCATGATTGCCACATGGGGCAGGCGGGCGAATTCCTGGCTCGTCGTCGTTCCCGTCGTCACGGCGGCAAAGGCGACGCCGGCATTTTTGGCGGCTCTGGCGTCGATGGTATTGTCACCGATGTAGAGGACGTCCTTTTTATCCAGGCCGAAGTGGCGGCAGACGGCGTTGATTCCGTCCGGTGCCGGTTTGGCTTTGGCGACGTCTTCCACGCCGACGACGAGGTCGATGAGGCTTTCCATCTGGTATTTCCGAAGGGTTTCGCCGATACGCGACCGGGTCTTGGTCGATGCGATGCAGCACAGGGCGCCGGCGTCTTTCAAAGCATGGAGCGTCGGCAGGGTCTGCGGATAGAGATGGGTGTTGGCCGTCATGTACTTGTCGGAGAAGCGGACCTTGTATTCCAAAATCAGGGCGTTGACCCGGTCCGGGTCCGTTTCCCCGGTCAGGAGGGCCATGGCGTCGTACATGGTCATGCCAATCGTGCGGCGGATAGCTTCTTCAGGGATACCGTCATAGCCTTCGGCCTCGAAGAGGAGCTGGAAGCACATGACGATACCCTTTTCCGAATTGGCCAGGGTGTAGTCGAAATCGAATACGTAGGCTTTATACATCGATTATGCCTTCGGATCGACGCCGAACCATTTCTTGTACAGTTTGGCATAAGTCCCGTCGGCTTTGAGGTCGGCCAGGGCTTTGTTGACCTTTTCCAGGAGTTCCGGTTTGTCCTTGGAAACAGCCATAGCGATACCGGCATCAGCTTTCTTGGCGTCGCCGACAATCTTCAGGTCTTTATCGCCGCCTTCTTTCATGTAGTAGAGGGCGACCGACGTGTTGATGACGACGGCATCACACGTGCCGCTCTGCAGTTCCATCCAGCCCTGGCTGTTGGCGTCATACTGCTTGACCGTAGCGCCGGCTTCCGTAGCCAGGTCTACGCCCTTCGTGCCGACCTGGGAACCGACCGTGCGGCCTTTGAGGTCATCGAAGCCGTTGATGTTGGTGTTATCCTTGCGGACGACGACGGAATAACCATCCTGGAAATACGGTTCCGTAAAGGAAACCTGTTTCTGCCGTTCCGGCGTAGCGTCCATGCCGGAAGCAATCATGTCAATCTGACCGCTGCGCAGGGCCGGGATGAGTGCGTCGAACCCGAGGCTCTTGACTTCAACTTTCGTGCCCATTTTTTCGCCGATGGCATTGGCCAAATCAATGTCGAAACCGATGTATTTGTCGTTTTCCGTAAATTCGAACGGCGGGAACGTCGGTTCCATGCCGACGACGAGGGTCTTCTGATCTCCCGAAGCGCCGTCCTTTTTGTCTGCCGAAGAACCACAGCCGGCGACCAGTGTCACAGCCGCCATGGCAGCGGCTGCCAGAGCTAAACATTTCTTGTTCATGTGTAACAACTCCTGTTCATTGCCTAATAAGGAAATATAAAATACAACTACTCGACATAATTATACTATATATAGCGCGAAAAATATAGCATAAAGTGCATAGGGGCTCTCTAACCTCTCAGACCGCCTTTGGCGGCCAGCTCCCCTATGAAGGGAGCCTTGGGCGGCCAAAGGCAAGGATTTGAAAAAAATCCTTGACAATTCCTTTACACAGTAGTATACTGAATGAGCTGTCAGGGCAAGGCCCTGACGCAACAGGAGTTTCATCCTGTCGTGGTCTGTACCATGCAGACCGGGGTGATTGAACTTTGAAAAAAGTTCAAAAACATCCTTGACAAGCTCTTCTGAGTTTGTTAAAATAAACAAGTCGTCGCCACCCGGTGATGACAACGAT
>NZ_JBKKJR010000033.1:0-16215 GCF_046614755.1 Megasphaera indica | reverse complement strand
TGACTATGAAAAATTATATGCAAACTACAAGAAAAAGGCAGCTTTGATTGCTGGATAACTGATTGATAGAAACCTCAATTTAATTTGTACTCAAACTTGACATAGGACCAAAATCTTAATTTTGAAAATATTGCAGTTAACTTTATTAATTTCATAAAAATAAGGATCATACACTTATATTCAGCGTATAATCCTTATTTTAAAATTATCGCACCCCTATATCATTCGCTTCTAACCTATTTTCCCATAGCATGAGTACTTAATCAATAGTGTCTATTGGGCATAAAAAGCGTACCTCAGTATAAGAATCCGGGTATACATCACTTAGTGGCCTTTGAAAATGATCATCAGTATGTCCGGCATATGTAATTCCATAGGGGGTGTCTAGATTTGTTATAATACCAGCGTGAGTCCACGCCTCATCACCGGGGTTCCAAAATTGTATAACATCGCCAATGTTAACTTCTGTGCTACTCCATTTTACTGTAGCAATTTCATTGTTAACCATGTAGTCATAAAAATCTGGTACACTAACCCAGCTATTAGTATTAGCTACTCCCGGATGTCCTTCCCAAATAGTCTTTCCACCATGCCATGTTAAAGTCATAGGAATGCCTGCATAGTTCCAACATTGAGAAACAAAATTTGTACAATCGTTTGCATAGCTTTCAAAATTCGGATTATAATCGTTCCAATACTGACGCGCATATTCAATAGCTTTTGAACGATTGAACGACATAGTAACATTCCTCCTTTGATGCAAATAATA
This sequence comes from Megasphaera indica, assembly GCF_046614755.1. Classification (NCBI taxonomy): domain Bacteria; kingdom Bacillati; phylum Bacillota; class Negativicutes; order Veillonellales; family Veillonellaceae; genus Megasphaera; species Megasphaera indica. The sequence goes on along the minus strand of NZ_JBKKJR010000033.1, from coordinate 15,446 downwards.
ACATAAAAGCAGTGAAATGAATCTTCACTTATGTTATACTACTACCCAGAGATTTTAACAATGCTATACGTACCTTGAGGTACGAAAGGAGAATTTGAATAGTGAGCAAGTGTTATTGGAGTATTCCTGAATGAAGTATCGTTGATGCAACTGGTAAGCCTCAAATATTGATTAAGTTGAATGAAAATAACAAAGCAGTCTTCTCCGTAAAAATGATACCCCCGACACACCATCTGAATTGAAAAGGACGGAAGTTTGCCAACTGAACAGGCCTACAACATAACCCTAAATTTGTCCTTGGCACCGTAAAACATATTTAGGCCCCAATTTTACTCACATCTATCATCTATATACAATTCATGATATAATTTGATTGTATAATGGACCCATGAATTCAGACCAGTAAATTTATTTTTAAGTGTATGATATAATCCAATTAAATATGGAGGAACACATCATGCCAAAAAGAAAATACACATCTGAATTCAAAAGCAAAATTGTCTTGACCGTATTACAAGGCGAAAAAGATATCAACCAAATTAGTGCAGAACATGTTCTAAATCCCATGATGGTCAGAAAATGGAAACAGGACTTTTTGGCAAATGCCTATCTTGCCTTTGGGACAAACACTGAGCGAAAAACGGCTCAGAGGAAGGAGGAAGATCTGAAGAAAAAGAACGATCAGATGCTGAAAACCATTGGACAGCTTACCCTGGAACGTGATTTTCTTCAGGACTGCTTTCGCCAAGCTGGAGCACCCATTCCACCCATTCCACCCATCCCAGACTATGATCAAAAAGAATCATGACCTATCTGTGCGTCGGCAATGTCAGCTACTGGGTATCAATCGATCGAGCCTGTATTATCAAGAAAGGCCACAAAATACAACATACCAAGCCCTGCAAGAAGATCTGATGAAGCAAATAGACAAAATCCATACGCAGTTTCCTTATATGGGATCACGAAAGATCGTTATCAAACTCAAGGAAAATGGGTACAATATTTGTCGTAAGACTGTACGGCGTCTCATGCAAAAGATGGGAATCTACGCAATTTATCCAAAGCCTAATTTGTCCAAGCGAAACAGCAAAGAGGCTGTGGTGCCGTATTTGCTTCGCAATTACGATGCTCGGTTTCCTAATCAGGTATGGTCCATCGATATTACCTACTTACCGATGAATCGCAGCCATATGTGTTTAACAGCCATTATTGATTGGCATAGTCGTAAAATTGTTGGACACTATTTGTCGGATACGCTGGACGCATCATCAGTCATCTTGGCTGTCAAAGAGGCCATTTCTCAACATGGCGTGCCGGCAATCATCAATTCAGATCAAGGATCTCAATTCACAAGTCTCGAATACAAGAATGTGTTAAAGGCATTTGGGATTCGCCAAAGCATGGATGGAAAGAGTCGTTGGGCAGACAACGTCATGATTGAGCGTTGGTTCCGCTCGCTCAAGACAGAGCTGATCTATCCCAACGAATTTTCATCTCCAAGAGATCTTCGTAAACGAATTAGCGAGTATGTTACAGAATACAATACGCTTCGCCCACATGCTGCACTTGATTATGTAACACCGGATGCCGTATATTATTCACATTTTTCTCAGTCGTTAACAGAAGTCGCGTAATAAGCTTAAAAATTTTTACTGCGGTCTAGACAAGGGGCCCATTATAAATCATAACATGAAGGTATTCGCTATGGATCTTTTTATGTGTTCAGTTTCATTATACAATTAGCCAATATAAAAATTCTCGAGAATACTCCTTTTATTCCTATTTTACCTATTATTATCAGACTTTTCTGTACAACAATGATTTTCCGGAGAAAAATATGCTATCATGAAAGATAGGAACTAACAGAAAGGAGATCTATCCCTATGAACTTCAATTTTTCACAACTCTTAGACCTCAAGGGCGACTCGGCCCCATTCTCTGAAATCCGACAGCGGATCGCGTCCGATGCTTCGGTGAAAGGCGCAAATCTCGTCATTCTAATCACCGCAATCCTCATTGCGTCCGTCGGCCTCAATATGAACAGCACCGCAGTCATCATCGGTGCCATGCTCATTTCCCCTTTAATGGGTGGCCTTGTCGCAACAGGCTACGGAATGGCAACCTATGACATGCAATTTATCAAGGATTCGATGGTAAAGCTTGGCTTCCAAGTCTCCTTCGCCTTGATTACCTCGGCGATTTATTTTTCTCTTTCGCCCATCAGCGATGCATCTTCCGAACTCTTAGCGCGCACATCCCCGACCATCTGGGACGTTATCATCGCACTAGCAGGCGGTATCGCTGGCGCCATTGGTAACACCCGAAAAGAAAAAACGAATGTCATTCCAGGCGTTGCTATTGCCACGGCCTTGATGCCACCGCTTTGCACCGCAGGCTACGGCATCGCCACGCATTCTTCTACCTTCGTACTTGGCGCGCTCTACCTGTTCTTTATCAACGCATTCTTTATCACGCTTTCCGCATTCTTAGTCTTCAAGGTGCTGCGCGTACCGGCATCGACGACGGTCAACGAAAGCCACATGCAATACCAGCGGACCATTCTCCTAATCGCGGGCATCGTCATCACCATCCCTAGCATTTACATGGCCTATCTAACAGTCAACGACAACATCCGCGATACGCAGATCAAAACGTTTATAGCAAAAGAAGTCGCCTCTGAAAAAGTGAGTGCCGTATCGTATGCCTTCAAAGATGGACTCTTAACGGTCGATCTCATTGGAACACCACTAACCGAGGATCAGGTGGCAGAACTCCAGTCCTCGATGCAGTCGTATTCCAAACTGACAGATGCCAAGTTACACATCGTGCAAGGCAATGTAAACACCATCGGTCAAAAAGAGATTCGACAAATCATCACGAACCGGATCGAAGGACTGGTTGCCAACGATAAAGGAAAATCCTATAAAGAGCTCGCGAGCCTTTATTATCCGGCCTACCAAACACAGCAAAGCGATGAACAAATCACCGTTGCTATGAATGCTCAGCTCCCTGCGCTATTTCCACAAATTGTTGCCGCCCAAGGCAGCACCATGCCCGCCCACAGTACGGACGCAAGCACATCAGGCAGTCAATCACAACAATTTCTTGCAAAACTCACTGTCTCGGCCCCACTTTCCCCGACCGATGCCGCGAAGATCCAGCAATGGCTCAAAACACAGACCGACAGCCCTGTTTCGCTCATCGTACAAATGCAAGAACAGGATAGCAGTTTCTACGGCAATGGCATTGCTTGGGAATAAACCGTTCCAGCTACTTTGCCTGCAAATTTATCATTGCCCATGCTATAGAAAAGACGATCGAGGAAGCTCGTTAGGCAGAGAACAATTCACTTGTATATCTTTTTATTTATGTCCTTCGACGCAGACCCATTCTTCGCCGTTTTGCGTATAAACATGAACATCTTGGAAGCCTGCATTCGTAAAGAGTTGCTGATATTCTTCTAACGTCGGGTTAAACATATGATACTTGGCGATATTTTCCTTCGTTTTTTCTGCCAGGTTTTCATGGTTATAAACATCGGCGATCAAGAGGAACGTTCCGCCCGGTTTGAGCACACGACGCACTTCTTTCAAATTTTCCTGTGGGTCCGGCCAGAAATAAAAGCTTTCAACTGTCGTGATTTTATCAAAGGATGCATCGTCAAACGGAAGCTCTTCGACTGAACCTTCAAGCACATCCATCTTGCCAGCAATGATATCTGCTTCGTTGTACTTCTGCGACTGCGCCACCGAAAGGACGGAAGTTTGCCAACTGAACAGGCCTACAACATAACCCTAAATTTGTCCTTGGCACCGTAAAACATATTTAGGCCCCAATTTTACTCACATCTATCATCTATATACAATTCATGATATAATTTGATTGTATTGGCGTATCTTCGTTACACTTAAGTTAATATTTATCGATGTAAAAAATAACTCATCTATTCCACTGTTCTCTAAAAACTTGCGTTTTTTATTTTAATCGGCGAATTGTCAAGCTAAGTGCAACACCTTTGAGAAATAGACCTCATATGGTGTTTTGTAGCCAAGGCACTTTCTGGGGCGCAAGTTCAGCTCATGGTATTTCTGTTGGATGTAATCCTCTGGCGTATCTGTGAGGTCTTTGCCCTTCGGGAAGAACTCCCGTAGAAGCCCATTGGTATTTTCATTGGTCCCGCGCTCCCATGGATGGTGCGGAGCAGGAAAGTAGAACGTCACACGTTTCAACTCCTTTCTGAGCTGAGCATGTTTCGAGAATTCCTTTCCTCGATCCGGCGTAACCGACAGATGCGGCTGCCCCGAGAGCGCCTCACACATCACCTTGTTGACTGCAGCAGCGGTCTTGCTCATGGCTTTTCCGCCAAGCAAGTACCGGCTCTTCCGGTCCACTAGTATGACGAGGCATGCCCTTCCTTGCTTGCCCACCACGGTATCCGCTTCCCAGTAGCCACGGACGGAACGGTTCGCTGCACTGGCAGGACGATCTTCGATGAGATGCGATATGACGAACTTGCCACGATGTTCTTCGTTGCCTTTCTTGTGACGCCGTTTCCCGTGATGCCGTAGTTTCCGAAGTACGAACTTCGCTGAAGCCCCTGGCGGGTTCAGCAGGCCTGCGTGGATAGCACGGTAGATTGTTGGAACACTGACGAGACGGCAGCCATGCTCCAACTGGATCTGTCCGACAATCTCCTCTGGCGACCAGTGGTACTCCAAGATACAAGTTTGGATGTAAGCGTGCAGTGGCGCATACGCCAAGCGCTTATGAGGGCGACAGGCTTCTCTGCGTTGCTTGTAGAGTGCATGTGCAGTCAACGGGCAGTACGACATAGGTTGGCCAGCTGGAGCCGCATTGCGGCGAAGCTCACGCGAGATGGTCGACTTGCTCCGGTTCAGCAGATGGACGATCTCCGTGATGGATTTGCCCTCAGCAAGAAAAAAGAGTATCTTTTCTCGCTCAAATGGTGTAAGATGTGTGTAGTGGCACATAGGCTCTCCTTTTGTTATAGGTAGTTCTTTTCAAACATCATTATAGCAAAGAAGTCTATGTGTCATTTTAGTTTGGTTGTCTAGGAGCTGTTGCACTTAGATTGTAAATCCATCTCTTTAATTCTATTGTGCTTTTCGAAAATAGGTGATATTAAAAATGATTATATTTATAAGTGATTCTTTGTTTTTATTATATATCATCACTTTTCTTGTGATAATTATTACCATCTATAAATGCATTAAGGCTAAGAAAATAGAAACAAAAACTATAGTGATTACACTAATAGGAGTTGTATATTTATTATTCTATTCGTATAAATCCATACCATCCGAAAAGGTTCAATATAATCACATAGCAATATCAGACGTAGAGGGATTATCAGAAAAAGAAATTGTTAACAAAATACTAATCCAAGAATTTGACTATTATAAATCTGAGAGATTATTCACTAAAAATCAAATTTTTGATTATAAAATTAATCGAATTAATGGTCCAATAAACGATACCAGTAAGACAGACAATCACTATTATGATGTATCATATTCAGTAAAAACCATAGCTCCGGCTTGGATTGCAGGTAATGGAAAAAATGAAGGCCTATGGGTAAATAGCAAATCTGAGTTCTATATTTTAATCAAAAATAATGACCAATATATTCTAAACCGTGTTGGTGGCTTATAATTGTAATATGCACCAACTATTAAATTAACCAAGTGATGATGAATAAAAAAGTCGAACTGCAATCAGAATTTAAAATTTTCCCAGATATCATCTATCAACACTATCATAAAAAAACTATATTTTATATACTTATACACTTCTACTGGTAACCCATCTTCAAGCCCAACTTTATATTCAACACTAATATAAAAGCGTCAGTCACTCCTTTCGAGCAACTGGCGCTTTTATACTTCTTATCTACTGTGCCCTACTTTTGAATATGGTTTCCGTAAACATCACGGTACACATTTTGGGCTTTATCATCTTTATCATTTACCCGTACACGTTCCACCTTATGCCGATCATTATCTTTACCGGAAATTCGGTCTACGCGGAAACGATCGATATTCTGCACTTTAACCAATTCAGGACCAAAGTCATCTACAGAACGGGTCATGTTACCATCCGAAGGCGCTCCATTTTGTAAAGCCCTGTAAATAATGGCTGCGTATTCATAACGTGTCATCGCTCTATCGCCTTTAAATTCTCCATCCGGATATCCTTTCAGATAACCTCGTTCCGCTAAGTTCTTAACATACTCATAAGCCCAATGATTTTCCGGTACATCTGGGAAGATCATAGTTCCGGTTGCTGTAGGAACCAATTTGGCAGGCTGACCCGATTCATAGGCTGCCAATTTTTTTGTCAGCGTTTCAATCTGATTCTTCATAGCCAACATATCTTTAGCCATGGAAACACGTGAACGGGAGATGTGGCTCTTCTGCCCAAATTTCCAGCTGACACCAACATTTACCATATTCTCTCCTCCACTGAAGGACCCGCCTACACTAAACATCGTATCTTCGTTAGGACGATAATATGCTCCGATAGCGACTGCATGAGCATCTTTATAATTCCCATACCCTGCAGCAAAATCCCATTTGTCATCTGGATCGAAATCCAATGGGTGCAATCCTGCCAGAGCCGCGGCACCTGCCCCAACACGGTTCACTCGATCTCCCAATTGACTGATCCGGTTTTCCGCACGGTACAACTGGCTTCCATTTACAGCATCCGTACTGGTCGATGAAATATCTCCAGGAGCTACGTTGGTGATCTTATTTCCACCATTATTCAACCCATCTTTATTGAGCGTAACATCCTGACCTGCGGAACCGTTTTGGATTGTCATCCCTCCCGTCGTTATGGTGGTGTCTCCAACGTTGACAGTGCTGGCATTTACCGTCGTGATATTCCCAGTGTCTGCTGTAACAGTCTTCGTAGTAACCGAATCCAGTCCTTTCAAATCTTTTGAAAGCCGCACTTTCAGGTTATCACTTCCATCAGATACCACTCCGATATTGTCTTCCGTTGACAGTTTAGAAGAATCCGTAATGCCCCCAACTACATTCACTTGCCCATTGAGTTTTTTACTGATTACATTCCCTACGTCGCCGCCATATTTCATTCCGTCGTTCATAGTGGCGACCGTCTGGGTATTCCCATTGTGATCTTCATAGACGATCCGATCAATACCATCCGTGCCATTATAGCCATCCGTGCCGTCTACTCCATTCACACCTTTTACAACATGGATGTCAGCAGAAGCACCATCCTTGCCATTGATGCCAATATGACCATCGGTACCATTGTTTCCGTCTTTACCTATAGAAGAAATGGTAACCCCATCTTTGCCATCGGCACCTTTTACACCAATAGCCCCATTGATGCCATCAGCGCCGTCTTTGCCCTGGCCGCCCACGGTAACAGTATCTGCCTTCAGATTCTTGTCCAGTCCGATGACCAGATCTCCATTTGCATCCACTACAGTCTTGATGTTAGAAGCATCATATTCTGTATCTGCTTTGGTACCATTTCCTTTGATGGTCATGGTACTGTTCAGTTTTTTGGCTACAGAACCTGTATTTCCAGCAAACTTCAGTCCATCATCGAGCGTAGCGACCTCATGAGTAACGTGTGTATCATCTTCGTAGACAATCCGGGTCATCCCATTGGCACCATTAGTACCAGCCACGCCATCCTGGCCCTTTGCCGATTTCATGGTAAGCCCGTCTTTGCCGTCTTTACCATTCATACCGATAGAGCCATCTTTGCCATTGATTATGACGGATGAACCATCTTTACCCGCCACACCGATGGAACCGTCTATGCCATGTTCACCTTTTTCACCCAGATTCAGGTTGTCATTGACATTGACCTTGTACGGATCTTCCGTTGTGCCTTTGCCTGTAACGGTCGTATTTTTTCCGTCTACCAATTTAGTGGCGTTCTTGGCAATTTCATCTTTCAACTGGCTGACATTCACTGCATCCGTTCCAGCCGTGCCTGCCGCCACATTGTGAATCTGATTGCCACCGTTATCCAGCCCTTTTTCTGTCAAAGAAACTAGAGAAGTCCCGGCTGCCGGATTTTTCGGAGTAATCGTAATACCGCTGGCATTAATCGTCGTCTTATTCCCGTCTTTATCCGTGACAGTCATACCGCTCCCCTGCGTCACAGTCTGATTTCCGTCTGCGTCTGTGGTCGTCACACTATTCACGTTCAGATTATCATTCAGGACCACTTTCATCGTTCCGTTTTCCACTTTCGTAGAAATATTTTTGCCGTCCCCGGTAACTTCAATATCCTCTCCCAGAGGTTTGTGGACGATATTCCCATCCTGATCCTTTAATCCGAACCCTTTTTCCGTTAAATCAGCAGACTGTTTCGTCAACTGACTGACGTTGACAGCGTCTGTATCTGCGGTACCAGCAGCTACATTGGTTATTTTCGTGCCGTTCGCATTGATTCCGTCTTTCGTTACAGAAGGTCCTCCAGCTATGGTCATACCCTGATTGGTGATAGTCGTATCGCCGGCTTTTACCGTCTCAGCGTTTACCGTTTTCGATGTAACACTATTCAGGCCAGTTACATCTTTTGCCAGTTTTACGGTCATCGTATTATTGGCTGAATTGGCAACCACTCCGATATTATTATCGCTTAAATTGTTGCTGTCAGCACCGCCCAAAAGGGACATAGCCTGGTCAGAACCGCGATGGAGCACATTGACATCTGCTTCTGAAGTATTGCCAATGGTCGAATTATCTCCGGCAAACCGCAGAGGTCGGGTCATGGTGTAAAGCTGGCTGCCATTTACCGCATCAGTACTCTTTGCACTGACCAGTCCAGCTGCAACATTCTGGATCCGTCGTTCCTTCCCTGCAGAGCCCACCGTGACAATACCTGCAGGGGTTCCCCCGGCGTACTGATATGTCCCGTTGCTGTTATATACATCCATTCCTTTTGTAGTAGCTCCCGATACAACATAAGCCGAATTGCTGCCAAGATAGACGGAATTTCCCAAGGTTGCCGTTACATGGCTCCCCAGAATCTGGGTATTGGACAAATCCGTGTTTTGAGCCGTGGCATCAACGGTATTCTGGTTTCCCACGATCTGGATATCCGTCAGATTCCTGTTTTTCTGGTTTTTTGCCTGGATGGTATTTTTTGAACCTGTAACAGTAATATCAGATACGCTGCCTGCATCGCCTGCTGTGCTTGTATCCGGATCGCCCGTAACCGTATTCTGGTTACCCGTCACAAAAATATTTTTAAAATCTTTCGGGTTGGAAGAATTATTGGAAAGGGATTCCATTTTCAGTACGTTTTGATTCCCGACAATACGATTGCTGTCCCCTTCCATTCGGTTTTCATTCCCAAAGATCCCCGAATTCGAAGCACTTACATCAGCAGCTGTACCTGTTGCAGCCGTACTGTTCTGGCTGCCCAAAACATATGTATTTGCTCCAGTGACCCTGTTTTTGGTACCGATTGCCCCAGAAGAAACACCTTCTGCCTGTGCATTTGTCCCCACTGCGAGAGCATTTTCTGCCAGTGCCTGAGCCGTATCACCAATAGCGGAAGCACTTTTGCTGTTGCTCTTGGCATCGCTGCCGATGGCGATGGCTTTGTCATCAGAAACGCCAGCAGAATAGCCAATGGCAATAGCTTTATCTACGCTGCTTCCGCCATTTTTTATAGAGGAGGTTGCCAAAGTCCCTATAGCCAGTGAATCATTTCCGGCAGCCTGAGCGCCAGCCCCGATTGCCGTGTTATATTGATAACCGCTGATGGCTAGAGTCTGTTTCAGGCTGCCCGGGTTATCCGGATCTTCATAGCCGGCTCCCACAGTGATACTGCCAAGACTCTGCGCTTCTGTATTATTCCCCAGCGCAACACTCCTGTCCCCTAAAGCTTTTGCACTGACGCCAGCTGCCATAGAGTCTTCACCCGTAGCCAAATCGTTGTCATAATTATTCAGATTGGCAGATTTTACAGAGTAGTAATGTGTTTTTGCCGTATCAACGATCTTATTGACCTGAGCTACATTCGCTGCATCAGTCCCCAGTGTCCCTGCCGCAACATTGTGGATTTTCGTTCCCTTATTGTCATTATTACGAAGGGTAATACTGTCTCCATCTCCAGAAGTGACCGTATCATAATATACCCCACTTGCCGTTGCCGAAGAAACATTCGCATTGACCTGAGCTACCGTAGCGTCGATTGATTTTTTGAGCTGTGCCACAGTGACGGCATCCTGGTCCAGTGCCCCGTCAGCAACGTTGGTGATGCGGCGCAAAGCCGATGCACTGCCGACTGAAACAGCCGTCTTAGGTGCCGCTTGGCCTGTCAGATATCCGTTCCCACTGATCATAGCGGCATTCGCTACGGAATCATTGCCGATAGCAACATTCCCACCAGAAGCCTGTGCTCCCTGTCCTAAAGCCACACTGGCTGCGTCTGCAGCCTGGGCGTTAAACCCAACTGCCGTAGATCCATTCCCATTCGCCTGCGCCTGATACCCTACGGCTACAGCGTCATCGGCAGCTTTTGTCTCACTGCCCAGAGCGGTAGACTGGATTCGAGATACAGCTGAATCGTTTTTATTGGCATGATATCCAATAGAAACATTTTTCCCTTCAGATGTGTTTCCACCTGATCCGATATTGGTCCCGGCTTCAGAACCAATGGCAACATTATGATCGCTTTTAACATCATTTCCCGTTTTGTAGCCAATTGCAATGTTCTGCTGTCCGTCAATATTGTTGCCGGCCCCGTCTCCGATGACTACATGGGAGCCTTTCGCCCCTAATACATCCCCTACCATACCGACCCCTGCATTAGGGCCAAGTACGACAGACCGGACAGCATTTGCACTGGCATCTTTGCCCAAAACCACAGAAGCACTGCTCCCAGCAACAGCTCCGTTCCCAATAGCAACGGCATCTGCCCCACTGGCTTGCGCACTCTTACCCATAGCCAAGGCATCTGCTCCACTCGCTGCTGCCTCTGTTCCAACCGCAATGCTGTCAGCTCCAGAAGCAGCCGTACTTTTGCCCAGAGCCAGTGCGCCTTCCGCCTCAGCCTTTGCGCTGTCTCCAATCGCTACAGCACTATGACTGTTTTGCGTCACAGCAGCATTGTTGCCCATCGCAATTGCATGATTCGAAGCAACCGTACTAGCCTTAGTTCCAATTGCCATGCTGTTATCGTTGAGCTGAGCATTGGTCCCATCATTATAGACCGTCGCTCCATCCCCCAGTGCAATCGAAGAGTTTCCCCGAGCATTGGCTGCATCACCGATGGATATGCTTGCTTTGCCTCCGCCTATAACCACAGTAGAACCGTCGCCATCAGCCATCATACCGTTAAAAGATCCGCTGACAGCTTTTCGGCCAATGGCAATACTGTTTTCAGCAGATGAAGCAGAACGAGCAGCATCGCCCAGAGCCACAGAATCTTTGCCGTTTGCTTTTGCACTGACACCAATGGCAACAGCATCTTTGCCCGCAGCTGCAGCGTCCTCTCCTGTGGAATTGGCACGGAAATACTTTATTCCCGGTTTTGTTTTATCCAAGCCCAAAGCAGAATTCACATTTTTTAGCTCTGTAATATCAGCCGTATTATTGTTGATTTTTCCTGTCTTGGCTGTAATCGCATTTTTATTCGCCGCAATATCCGTCTTGTTTTGCTGGATGTCATTGGAATTTTGATTGATTCCAATCTTATTGTTAGCGATCTCTGTGCTGTTATCCGCAATTTTGTCCGTATTGGCAGCAATAGCTGTTTGGTTATTTTGTACGTCTGTTTTTACTGCATCCACTTCTGCACTGGTTGCGATCCCATCAGTGGATATTGTGATTGTCTTTGTTGTGTCGTCTTTAGTTACAGAAATGTTAGTTCCGGCATTCAAAATATCACCGTCATGAACAACTTCAGCGCTACCATAAAGTGCACTTCCAAATACAAGCACAGCTGTTAATACGGTACTAGTCAGTACCCCCCCCCGATTTAATAATTGTTCTTAATAGAGAATTACCCGACGTTTTCCCGCCATTTTTTGCTAATTCTGAAACAACCTGGTACTGCCCTTTTGCACGATTGAATATAACCTTGTAAATTCTATTCAATCTAATCGCCTCCTTTATATTAAAAATAGCATAAAATAACACTCAGCACCTTTAATAGATTTAAACTTTATACGGTGCATTTTTTCTTATTTTAACATCATTTTACTTCCTAAACAATGCATTCCTCTAGATTATTTATTTTTTTATAAAGCTATAATTGATTAAAAAATATTTAGTAATCTTGACATACGCGATGACGTCGTAGCCAAGCTCGTGAATCTGGTGTAGCGATGCCGGTGAGCAGAACCATGAGCCGAACAGGACGTGCTGGACAGAGACACCTGCCTCACGAGCCTCTTCCAACAGTGTTAGAATAACCTCTGGAGCTTTGCACTGTGCTAGCTTGCGCTGCATGCTTGCCACCATTGCTGTACGGGTAGATATCAGCTGACGCGCCTCACAATTGCTGCTGCTTCGACAAAGAGGACAGCAGGCAGTGGCGGAGCAGCAGGAAGGTATTCCCATCGCTCCAACCAAACGTGAGTATACGGAAGACTTTCAGGAACGTGCCACTGACATAGTCGTAGACGCGGGCCAGCAATTCCACTTTCTTGGGCTGTTGCGTTTAAGCAAGGAGTCGTTGTCGATGATGAGGATGTTCCTACGGTCTTCGCCCGTCATTGGTGCGATTGGCCTTCTGGATGTTGGTCGTATCCAGGAGTCCATTGAAATGGTAGAACGTATCTCTCTCAAACGGGATAGGCTCTGACGCATCCTTCTTCCGTTGGTAGAAGAACCGCCTCTGAAACACTACCTCGGACGCGCTTTGCGGTCATGACCGCAAAGCCGCACATCTTGTAGACATTGTAGTTTCGCAAGAACTGGCTGACATGGAATTCGGCAAAGAATTGACAAATCTTGGAAGATGATACTTCACATGAGTGATGATATTGTACAATATTCATGGCATAAGCCTTCCGTTTGTGTTGTAGATTTTCGTTACTTTTATTATACAAAACGGAATGAGTTCATGCTATTTTTATTTCGCGGATTACTAATAAAGATAAATCAGCGGGGTATCAACTGTGAAGCTTATGTTAATAATAATATATGAATGCTGTACATTAACATACTGTACTCCGTTTTCCCGGAAAGTCATGTCGTTTCTCTCTTGCATTTCCAAATATCCATTTATGCTTTGATTTCTGTGCCATCTTTAAAAGTCACCCAAATATCATCTCTCTCATTTACAGTAATGAAATCTACCAAACTGCACCACAGTCTTTTATCAAAAATGCTAATAAATTCCTGTTTCTGTAAATTTTCAATAAATCTTTCTAGCTGCTGGCCCCTACTTGTACGCTGTTTCATGGTATCGCAAATCTGGTCATACTTTATTTTTATTTTTTCATAGCGGTTAACTAGCTCGCTGTACTCTTGGTTATATTGCACTTGATCCTGTGTCAAGCAAGCATTTTCGGAGATGAGTTGCTGAACCCGTTCTGCTAACAGATTCATATTGAATTCTAATGCGTTTCGTTTCTTTTCCAAATCTGTAGTATCAACTAGGCGAATCTTTAACAGAATAATATTGCTAAGGATCTCATCTTTATTCTTGATAAGTTGATTGACTGCTCGGACAAATATATTTTCTATCTCATTTTCAGTCAGATGTGGCGTCTTACAATGTCTCTTGAACTTATCATTACAGCGATATACGGTCTGGCGGTATTTATCAGTCGAGTGCCAAACTTTGGCTCCGTACCAACTGCCGCACTGTCCACATTTGATTTTGCTGGAGAAAATGGAGATACCGCTATGACGAATTTTACTATTTTTTCTCTTCCGCATCTCTTCCTGTACCAAGTCAAATACCTGTGGACTGATAATAGCCTCATGGTTATTTTGCACATAATATTGCGGTACTTCCCCTTCGTTCCTCTTACTTTTTTTCGTAAGAAAGTCCACCGTAAATTTCTTTTGAAGCAACGCATCACCTTTGTACTTTTCATTCATGAGAATACTTCGCACCGTGTTGGGTCTCCATATTTTGCACCTCGCAGGTGTTGGAATCTTTTGCTCTGTCAATTTCTTTGCAATAGAATGAAAGGTGTACCCGCTAAGATATAAACGATAAATCAGTTTTACTGTTTCTGCCTGCTCTTTATTCACTACCAGATTGCCGTCCGCTCCCCTGTCATAACCAAGAAAATGACTGAATGCCAAACTGACCCTCCCATCAGCAAACCGTTTCCGATGTCCCCAAGTGACATTTTCTGATATACTCCTACTTTCCTCCTGTGCTAGGGAACTCATAATAGTAATAAGAAGTTCACCTTTGGCGTCTAGTGTCCAGATGTTTTCTTTTTCAAAGTAGATTTCGACCCCGTTATCTCTCAACTTACGTACGATTGTCAAGCTATCCACCGTATTCCGCGCAAAACGGCTGACCGATTTCGTAATGATAAGGTCAATTCTGCCATCCATTGCATCACGAATCATACTTTTAAAGCCTTCCCTATGCAAGGTATTTGTCGCTGAAATTCCTTCATCCGTGTACATCCCAGCGAATTCCCAGTCGCTGCGTCCCTTTATATAATTTGTATAATAGTCAACCTGTGCTTCATAACTTGTAAGCTGTTCATCCCGGTCGGTTGAAACGCGTGCATACCCGGCGACCCTTCTCTTTTTCTGGCTATGAATAGGTTTTTCTGTGTAATTCTGTAGTGTAGCTGGTATGACCTGCACTTTTTTCATGGCAATTGCACCTCTTTATTTTCTCCAGAATAAAACCGGAACAACAGGGTCCGATTCTTCTGAACCTCAATCCATTCCACCTGTTCCCGAAATTTTTGCTCATCAAATGTAGATTCGCCAAGAAGGGCTGCCGCTGTTTTTTTCAGCCAATCTTCTTGGATGCCGCTAGTGTGGACACATTTATGTTTGTTCCGACTCCGCCAATACGCTACTCTTCTATTTTTACGTGTTTCCAAACAACGGACAAATTTCACATCACAAGCCGGGCAAAAGATACGTTCTGAAAAGGCACTATAACGGCTGGACAGTCCACTTTTACGGTATTGGACCATTCTTTGCTGCACTTGTTCCTTCCGTTTCTCCGTCCACATATCCTTTAACGCTGTCGATTTCCATGGCTGCTTAATAACCTTGCCGTCCTTTAAGTAAAATAGCAAGGAATGATAAGCCGGCACCACTATTTTCTCTACCCTCTGTAAAAACTCAGTCTTATCAAAAATTGCCATTTCAAGCGCACTGGTGCTAGCATATAAATAGGACAAGTCAAACTGAGGTTTTCCATAAAGTGATACAATAAAAGTATATATAGGGGGCCTTAGTATGACGAAGTTCAACAAACAATTCAAA
>NZ_JBKKJR010000032.1:0-19612 GCF_046614755.1 Megasphaera indica | reverse complement strand
TTTTAAATTGTTTGTCGAACTTCGTCATACTAAGGCCCCCTATATATACTTTTATTGTATCACTTTATGGAAAACCTCAGTTTGACTTGTCCTATTTATATGCTAGCACCAAGGATTCGCGGCGGGCGCCCCACGTGGCGCCCCTACGAAGGCCCCGGACGGGGCGTTTTTCACGAGCCGAGGGTTACTCGAGACGATGTCGTCATTCTGAGTCTGTTGCCGCGTAGCGGCATCTGAGTCCGAGACGGCCTGCGAACTTGCGGTCTGCGGGGCCGTCGGCCCCAATCTACATTAACGTTTCCTTAAATATTTTGGATTTGATTCAAAAATGATTAGAAAACGATTAAGTTTTCCAGAACTGTCCTTTTTCTGTTGTATCATGGAGGTATGGATATATCCTACTCGTTCTGTTTCATGCTATAATAAAGAAAGGAATGGTGAATCTGTTGAAAAACCAATTGACTGCCAATGAAATCCGCTATCGAACGTATTTCCCGGAGCTGACGGAAAAGAACTTCAATCCCATGAATGACGTTTTGTTTAAGTTCATCTTTGGCCGGCCGGAACGCAAACTCATTACCATTGATTTCCTCAATGCCATCGCCGCCGAAGACCTGGGCCATCTGATTACGGATATCGTATTCACACCGACGGAAAACGTCCCGGACAGTCACGATGAAAAGCTGACTCGCCTCGACGTGGCCTGTACCTTGGATACGGGTGAACAAGTCGACATCGAAGTTCAAATCGTCAATCAGAAAAACATGCAGCGCCGGACCATATGCTATTGGGCGCGCTTATATTTACTGTCGTTGCCGCCCGGTGGTGCCTATCAGGACTTGAAGCCCTGTATTACCATCAACCTGTTGCGGTTCAATTTGCTGCCACAAGAAGACGCCCATTCCATGTGGAGCATTTACAACGCCGAGACGGGCGACCGCCTCAATAAAGATTTAGTATTCCATTTCCTGGAAATCCCGAAATATACGAAATCGCCGAAGAAGCGAATCCGTGACATGACAAAAATGGAACGCTGGCTGGCGTATTTTGCCAACCAGCTCAGTGATGACGAAAAGGGGGAACTGATCATGAGCGATGAAGCCATTCATAAAGCCGTAGATGCCGCCCGGACCTTCCTGCAAAATGACGCTGAACGCCTGGCCTATATCAATCGCGAACTCGCCATCCTAGACTATAACTCGGATCATCGAGATGCCTTTGAAGAGGGAGAAGCCAAGGGACGTGATGAGGGACGTAAAGAAGGCGAAGAGAGACTTGGAATGTTGATGAGCCTTTTATTGAAAGAGAATCGTCATGATGATGTAGCCAAAGCGGTTGCTGATGCTGGTTTTCGTGAAAAACTCTTTAAGGAATATGGGATTTAGTTGGTGATGAAGAGAGGCTGTCTTAATGCGACAGCCTCTTTTTGCTTTTCTTGGACTCAGATGCGGCTTCGCCGCGACAGACTCAAACTGACAACGACGCTTCGAGAAACCCTCAGCGCGTAGCGGGACGCCCTTTGGGCGTCCCCTACGGATGTGGCGTTCCGCCGCGACAGACTCGTGAAATAAATGCAGTTCGCTGGTTGCAGGTCGCAGACCGCAAAAATAACCCCAATCGGGGCATTCGTAGGGGCCGACTTTTAACCTCTCAGACCGCCTTTGGCGGCCAGCTCCCCTATAAAGGGAGCCTTGTACGGCCCGTTGTGAGATTTCATCACATCCCATTCGAGTATAATGGCAGGCTTTTACGAGCCACGAACCACGAACCACGAACCACGATTTTTTCCACGAGACGAGAATCACTCGAGACGATGTCGTCGTTCTGAACTTGTTGCCGCGTAGCGGCATCTGAGTCCGAGACGGCCTGCGAACTGCGACCAGTGGTCTGCGGGTCGTCAGACCCTAAATTCGACGAACGACCTACGATGAACGGCTTTTCGCCCGGCCGATAGGCCCCAATCTACATTAACGGTTCCTTAAATATTCGGAAATTCGATTAAAAAACGATTAAAATTTCTATTTGGCCCTGTTTTGTGGTGTATGATGGAATCGTAAAATTTTTCGTTATTTTTTTGTATCATGTTATAATATAGAAAGGACGGATACCATGAGTTATACCATCAAACCTTGGCAGGACCTGACGATTCAAGATGATTACATGTTCAAATTGGTTATGCGGCGGAAGCCGATTTGTAAACGCATGTTGGAAAAAATCCTGCATGTTCCTATCCGTGATATTCGTTATAGTGACGATGAGAAGACGATGAAATTCCAATATGAAGGCAAGGGAATCCGCCTCGACGTTTACGTAGCCGATGATAAGGGAACCGTGTATGATATCGAAATGCAGGTTCGTAAACCATCGGATGATGGGCTCTATTTACGAACTCGATATTACCAGTCCATGATTGATATGGGATTATTGGAAGAAGGGGCTGATTATGATGAACTCAATCCCAGTTATATTATTTTCATTTGTCCTTTTGAGCCATTTGATAAAGGCCGCCATATCTATACATTCCGCAATGTGTGCTTGGAGGATACAAGTTTTGAATTACGGGACGGTGCGACCAAGATTTTTCTTAGTTCTGTGGGAACGGCTAACGATGTGGCACCCGATGTTAAACGGTTCTTGGAATATGTTAATGGGATTCTCAGTAATGATGCTTTCGTGCAAGAAATCGATCAGGAAATTAAAAGAGTGAAAAAATTAGAAGAAGAAAGGGTGAGATATATGACATATGCCATGAAAATGCAAGAAGAACGAAAAGAAGGCATCAAAGAAGGCTGTGAGGCAATGCAGCATGATTTGGCGCTTAAAATGTTAAAAGATCATAAGCCTATTCATGAAATTGTTCGTTATACAGAATTGACAGAAAATCAGATTCGCAAAATCGCAGCAGAAAATAGTAATGTTTCGTTTGGAGAAGAGAGTGGCAGCCATGTGTAACTTGAGTGAAGGTATCGAACGGCGTGGAGAATTACGTGGCCGTAAACTAGGTGAAGAAGTGGGAGAAAAACGTGGAGAACTACGCGGCAGGAAAATTGGAGAAAAAATTGGACAAGAACGCGGAGAAAAAACGGGAAGAAAAGCGCTCAGTGTATTGCTCCAGAAACTGATGCAAGAAGGCAGAAAAGAAGACGTCGACCGCGTCTTGCAGGACGATGAATACCAGGAACAATTGCTGCTGGAATATCATTTGAAATAAGAGGGTAATCATTTATGACGGCGTTGTCATATAAGACAGCGCCGTTTTGCGTTCTTCGGATTCAGATGCGGCTATGCCGGAAATAAACGAAGTTCGCTGGTTGCAGTTAGCAGACCGCAAAAATAACCCCAATCGGGGCATTCGTAAGGGTCGACCTTTAACCTCTCAGACCGCCTTTGGCGGCCAGCTCCCCTATAAAGGGAGCCTTGTGCGGCCCGTTGCGAGATTTCATCACATCCCATCCGAGTATAATAGCAGGCTTTTACGAACCACGAGCATCTGTCATGGCATCGGCTATTCACACAAGTCGCGGCGGTACGCCCTTTGGGCGTCCCCTACGGTATCGCATACAGGCGATAAAATTTTATGTGGCTGTATGCCGCATTTGTAGGGGCTGTCCCAGTGGGCAGCCCGCCAGAGAGATTTCATCACAGCCCATCCGAGTATAATGGCAGGCTTTTTACGAGCCACGAGCATCTGTCATGGCATCGGCTATTCACACAAGTCGCGGCGGTACGCCCTTCGGGACGTCCCCTACGGTATCGCATACAGGTGATAAAATTTTATGTGGCTGTATGCCGCATTTGTAGGGGCTGTCCCAGTGGGCAGCCCGCCAGAGAGATTTCATCACAGCCCATTCGAGTATAATGGCAGGCTTTTACGAACCACGAGCACCTATCGTGTATCCGGTATATACAGGATTCGCGGCGGGCGCCCCACGTGGCGCCCCTACGAAGGCCCCGGACGGGGCGTTTTTCACGAGCCGAGGATTACTCGAGGCGATGTCGTTATTCTGTATCTGTCATCGCGCAGCAGCATCTGAATCCCGAACTGCGACCTGCAACCGGCGGGGCCGTCGGCCCCAAAATTCGATGAACGACGAACGACCTACGATAAACGGCTTTTCGCCTGGCCGTCAGGCCCCTTATCTTACAAAAAAATCGCAGAAAATTTTTGTTTCACTAAATACATATTTTTACAATTAATTGTATTTATAATATATTAAAATAGTAATAACAAAACATGGGTCAACGGCTTAGTGGATGCTTATAGATGACTATATACAGCTTTATTTTGTGGCTTTATATGCTATAATAAGATAACAGTTTTGTTACAAGTATGCTATTTGTTAGCTGTATAAAATGCATATGAAACAAAGAAAGGAGCTGCTTTTTTATGAATCGAACGTATAAGGTCATTTGGAGTAAGGCTAGACGGTGCTATGTCGTCGTATCGGAATTGGCTAAAAGCCAACACAAATCGTCCAGCAAGAGCGAACACATAAGCTCGAATGTTCACTGGGGGGGGGTATTTAGGTAAGGCGGCTGCAGCTGCCGTCGTTGCCAGTCTGCTGACCTTCGGCAGTTTAGCTTATTCGCCAGTTATGGCTGCGGATAAAGATATCGTGGAAAAAGGTGCCCAGCCCATTGCTTATGATATCAGTCCGGCTAATGACGGGACGAATATTGCTGTCGGCAAGAATGCAAAAGTCTTTATCGGCGGCGGTACGCAGGAATCCATGCTTTCCTTTGGCGAAAAAGTTCATGAAGGCATATTCAGCATGCATATTCATGATAATAATCATGCAAAACAGAATCTGCCGGAAGGCATTGCCGTAGGAACAAATTCTTATGCCCGCACAGGTTCCATTGAAATCGGTGCCCATACACTGGCGGAAAATAAGATTTCCATCGGTGATACTACGGCAGATAAATTACAGCAGTTTGGTGTAGCTTCTACCACGTTGGGGACGAATTCTTATACCGGCGGTGGTTTTGCTACAACTATCGGCAGTTATAATGTACAGAGTAATCCATATGCTGCTACTGGTTTTTGGGATACGCTGAATAATGCAACTAAAAATGCTTTTGCTACGGTTATCGGTACGTTCAATTCCAATGAATCTATGACAGGAGACAGCAGCAGTGGCATAGCTAATACCATTGCAGGTACAGCCAATAAAGTGACGAACAGCAATGGTGCTATTGTTTTAGGTGCTGGGAATAGTGTCAAAGGCTCAAGTGCTTATTTTGATGCCTCTGCCTATAGTACTCATTTTAATTCTGTCACAGAAATGCAGAAGGCTTTGATGGATGGCGTTGCGGATAGCGCAGGCGGTGCTACACTTGTCATCGGCGGTGCCAACAGTGCTGAAAAGACCCAAAATTCACAAATCATGGGTGTAGGGAACTCCATGAAATCTACGACTTATAAGAAGGTGCAGTACAATTATCTGGATGGTTTTGATAGTCACATTACCGATGCCAGCCATGTAAAGGTATTGGGGCAAAAAGTCATCATCAATAAAGGTGCCGATTCTAATACGGTAATCGGTGATAATCGCACGGTAGCAGAAGGTCAGACCAATAACGTCATCATCGGCAATGCAGATGAAACAGCGCCAATCACGACCTTGAACAAGGAAACTGTCATACTTGGCTACAAAGCTAATGCCTCTGTGGACGGTGGTGTAGCTCTTGGCTCTGGTTCTATTGCCAATACCCTGGCCGAAGTCTTTGGTTGGGATCCTAAAACGAATCAGCAGAGTTCTACTGATAATAAAATTTGGAAATCATCTTGGGCGGCTGTATCTGTAGGTGATGGCACTCATACTCGCCAGATTACCAACGTCGCTGCCGGGTTTAATGATACGGATGCAGTCAATGTAGCCCAGCTGAAAGCAGTCATGGAAAATGCGGCACCGAAAATTGATTTCGTTGCCGGCGATGGTATCCAGATTGAGAAAGATTCCACCGGCACCAAGTATACCATCAAGGCTAACATTACAGGCGGTACGACAACTACTGATATTACGACGGTCACACCGAAAGCGAACGGGAGCGGCTCCAGCAAAGAGGAAGGTAGCAGTTCCAGCACAGGTTCGTCGGATGCTTCTGGCCAGGGAAAAGCGCTGGAAGTCAAGACGGAAACAAAACCCATCCATTTCGCTGCCGATGAGGGAACTGCTGCGGTAGTCAAGCCTTCTGAAAGGCTGGGAATTCTTGGCGATAAGACCAATATTTCCACAAAGGTGGATGGTTCCAATATTACTGTAAGCCTCAAGAAAGATATTTCTGTGGACAGTGTCAAGGCAGGGGATACGACCGTGAATAAGGATGGCGTGACCATCCAAGGCGGCCCGTCCATGACTATCAATGGCGTTGACGCAGGCGGGAAGAAGATTACCAATGTGGCCAGCGGCACAGAGGCTTCTGATGCGGTGAACTATGGACAGTTGCGGGATGTAGAAAATAAGGTGGACCGGAACACTCAGGGAATTTACCATATGAATAACCGTATTTCTAATCTCGATAACCGCGTCAACAAGGTCGGTGCCGGCGCCGCCGCCTTGGCAGCCCTTCATCCGCTGGACTTCGACCCGGATGACAAGTGGGACTTCGCTGTCGGCTACGGCAATTATCGCAATGCCAACAGTGTGGCTTTCGGCGCCTTCTATCGTCTCAATGAAGATACCATGTTCAGCCTGGGCACAAACTTCGGCAACGGGGAAAATATGTTCAACGCCGGCCTGAGCTTCAAGATTGGACAGGGCAGCGGCATCACGACGTCGAAGACGGCCATGGCCAAGAAGATTGAAAGCCTGGAAGACACGGTCGATAAACAGGATAAGAAGATTGCCGAACTGGAAGCTCTGGTCAAGGAACAGGGTGAAATGATCCGTCAGTACGTCGGCAAGAAATAGAGGGATATCATGGCACAGACAACGATTTGTATCCGCATCGACGCGGATTTGAAAAAAGACTTTGAAGCGTTTTGCGACTCCATCGGCATGAGCATGTCGACGGCAGTCAACATCTTCATCAAGAAATCCGTCGGGGAACAACGGATCCCCTTCGAGATTACAGCTAAACGGAATAGCGAAAAGTCGTAAAATAAAACAGGGTCTTGTCGCATGTGTGACAAGACCTTGTAAGTGGCTAGCAGATGGCTTTAAATTGAAAGGCTTTCTTTGCAAACTACAAACCCCGTACTATAAAGAAAGGGGACCACGCACGATGGTAGAAAACTTCGTGCGTGGTCTTTTTTTGCCCGCTTTTTCTCGGACCCAGATGCGGCGGCATCTGACTCCGAGGCGACCGGCGGCCTGCGAACTGTGACCGGCGGGGCCGTCGGCCACAAAATTCGATGAACGGCTTTTCGCCCGGCCGATAGGCCCCAATCTACATTAACGGTTCCTTAAATATTCGGAAATTCGATTAAAAAACGATTAGAATTTCTCTTTGACCCTGTTTTGTGGTGTATGATGGAATCATGAGCCGCTCTGTTGCGGAGCGGGAACGATTATTATACAATAAAAGTGAATCTGGAGGTGTGACGTCATGTCCGATTCGGCACAACAGGCCAAAGCGCAGAAAAAAGCGTATGACGAGGTGTGCAAGCGGGTCCTTTCAGAGCGGGGCATCATGGCCCATATCCTGAAGGCCTGCACGGAAGAATTCAAGGATTGTGATTTGCAGGATATTGCCCAACGCTATATCCAGGGCGAACCGAGCATCAGCCGTATTGCGGTGGAACCGGAAGCTATTTCACCGCGCATCGAAAGCGAGCAGACGGAAGACAAATCCGGCACAGAAGGAACGGTCTATTACGATATCCGGTTTCATGCTGTAGCTCCCATTGATGGAAAGCGCATCCAGCTCATCATCAACCTGGAAGCGCAGAACGATTTCAATCCGGGTTATCCCTTGTTAAAGCGGGCCGTCTACTATTGCGGCCGCATGATTTCCAGTCAGTATGGTGCGGTTTTCGTGAAATCCCATTACGAAAAAATCCAGAAGGTCTATTCCATCTGGATCTGTACGATGCCGACGAAAAAATGGGAGTACAATATTTCGAGGTATCGGCTCACGGAAGACCATCTAATCGGTCGTACACAGGCCGAGCGGAGTCATTACGATTTAATCCATATCGTCCTGGTCTGTCTGGGAAGCAAGAGCCATAAACAGCTAAAAGGCATCCTACGGCTGTTGAACATGCTACTCTTGGATAACATCAGCTCTCAAGAAAAACAGAAACTATTGGAGAAAGAATTTGACGTAACAATGACACCGCACTTAGAGAAAGGAGTGGCAGCCATGTGTAACTTGAGTGAAGGTATTGAACGGCGTGGAGAAAAACGCGGCCGTAAATTAGGGGAAGAAGTAGGCGAAAAACGTGGTTGGAATTTAGGGAAGCAAGACGATGTACTGGAAATGCTGAAAGATGGCGTACCTTTTGAAAAGATTGCTCAGTATACTAAGTTATCCCTGGAAGCTATTGCTGACATTGCAAAGCAAAATAAATTGATTTAAAAAATTTAAGGAATATGGCATTTTGTTAGTGATGGCCGACCTTTAACCTCTCAGACCGCCTTTGGCGGCCAGCTCCCCTATAAAGGGAGCCTTGTGCGGCCCGTTGCGAGATTTCATTACATCCCATTCGAGTATCATGGCGGTCTTTTACGAGCCACGAGCATCTGTCATGGCATCGGCTATTCACATAAGTCGCGGCGGTACGCCCTTTGGGCGTACCCTACGGTATCGCATACAGGCGATAAAATTTTATGTGGCTGTATGCCGCATTTGTAGGGGCTGCCCCAATGGGCAGCCCGCCAGAGAGATTTCATCACAGCCCATTCGAGTATAATGGCAGGCTTTTACGAGCCACGAACCACGAACCACTATTTTTACTACGAGCCGAGGGTTGCTCGAGGCGATGTCGTCAATTTGAATCTGTTGCCGCGCATTGGGGATGTACATAGGATTCACGCGGGACGCCCTTTGGGCGTCCCCTACAAATGCGGCCTGCGGGGCTGTCAGGCCCCTATTCTATTTTCTCTTTCCAGCAGAGGAAGATTTCGACGGCCAGGGCGGCGAACCAGATGTTGCGGGCCAGGACATTGATGATGCAGTACCAGCCGGATTTTCCCAGGT
The DNA here is from genome assembly GCF_046614755.1 of Megasphaera indica. Lineage (NCBI taxonomy): Bacteria > Bacillati > Bacillota > Negativicutes > Veillonellales > Veillonellaceae > Megasphaera > Megasphaera indica. The sequence continues at coordinate 10,468 of NZ_JBKKJR010000032.1, read as the reverse complement.
CGTGGTAGCGCCGTATCATGTAGGAAAAGTCGACGGGGATGAGGAGCAGGGCGATGAGGCACGAGGCGATGGTGTATTCCAGGGCCTGCGGTCCGCCTTGCGAGGCCAGGTGCTGGAGCCAGATGATGAGGCAGATGGGTACGATACTGAACAGGCGGAAGTGGAGATAGCGTTTGCGGCTGACTTTGCCTTTGAAGTCTAAATGGTTGCGGATGAGTACGCGAATAGGCGCGTCTTCGGCTATGATCAAGAGAAGGACCTCCTTTAGGGATAAGGGATTTTTCTCTACTATAGCACGAAAGACGCGCCTATTTCGATAGGGACGGGCAAAGTGGCCATGGCTGTCACGAAATGCCGGAAAAGTCAAAATTCTCCGGCCGCTGCCGCTTTCTTGAGGAGCGCCACGTTGTCCGTATCATATTCGATTTGTTCCGACCAGCGGCGTACCGCTTCGGGCAGATCGCCCGTGGCGGCGGCTGTGAGGGCGATGAAGTCCGTGCTGCGTCCGGCATAGGTGGCCAGGAAGTCTGACGGGACGTCGGCAAAGGTTTCCAGCTGGCGGTAGAAGATGTAATCGTATATGCGCTGATAGCGTCCGGCCGTCCCGGTGTTACCGGTGAGGACTGTAGAACCAGCTGAATTCGCTGTCTGCGCCTGCAAGGCTTTCAGCTGGGCCGTCCAGGCATCATCGATCGGTTCGGTACAGCCTAAGACGGTCAGGAGCCGTTCATGGTCCTTTTCAGCCGTGGCCGGTTCATACGCAAGCCCTTTGCGGGGAAGGGGATAGTCCAGCCATTTCAGCAACTGGGCCAGGCTGCCGATGGAGCGGCCTGTTTCACTGTCGCAGAAGGTGAGCGGCCCCGTTTCGCTGAGAAGCAGTTCACACGCCGCCTCACAGCAGAGTCCGACGCCGCCGAGCTCGATGGCCTGGCTGCTGCCGTTTTCGACGACCTGGAAAAAACGCGGATGGAGGGCGCAGATATCGCAGAGGATATCGTCCCCGGCCTGGCGGATGAGCTGGCACAGGCCATCTGGGCGGAGAAAGGGACAGTTCCCTTCCGCCGTGAGGCAGAAATGCCAGCCGTCCGGTCCTTCGGCGATATGTTGGCGGATGGCCCCGCCTAAGGGGCCAGCGAGCTGCTGGTAGTAATCGGCCGTCACGTCGTCGATGTCGATGTCCCAGCCCCGGCAGCACGTGTGCTGGCAGGCGCCGGCTTTGCAGCGGAAACGTCCGTAGAAATCAGGAAGGATCATGATTAGAATTCATACGTCGTCCCTGGGTCGACGACCTGGACGGGGATGTTGTATTTCGTTTCCGTGAGCTTCTTGTATTCCTGCGGGTCTGCTTCGACGATCGGCCAGGTCTTGTAGTGGACGGGGATGACGAAGCGCGGCTGGACCCAGAGGGCGGCCAGGGCGGCGTCATCCATGCCCATGGTGAAGTTGTCGCCGATAGGCAGGATAGCGCAGTCGATTTGTCCGAAACGGTCGAGGATTTTCATGTCTGAGAAGAGGCCCGTATCGCCGGCATAGTAGATGCGTTTGCCGCCGAATTCGACGATAACACCGCAGGCCAGCCCTCCGGCAATGCCAGACCCGTGGAAAGCCGGGGTCAGCCGTACTTTGCCAAAGGGAAAATCCGCACTGCCGCCGACATGCATGGCATGGGCTTTACAGCCTGCTTCGCCCGCTTTGCCGGCTACTTCGGCGGTGCTGATGACCGTCGCGTCATTGGCTTTGGCAATGGCTTCGGTGTCGCCGTAGTGGTCGCCGTGGCAGTGGGTGACGATAATATACTGGCAGGCAATGTCTGTCGGACAGACCTGGGTCCAGGGATTGTCCGTAATGAACGGGTCAAAAAGAATCGTCGTCACGTCATCGGAAAGTGTGAATGCGGAATGACCGTAGTAAGTGAATTTCATGATAGCCTCTGCTCCTTAAGGACGAATTAGTCTTTTTCTGTACTGTTCAAACTCCATTTCTTCCATTCTTCGAACCAGCTCTTGACGTGTTCCTGCGGGAGGGAGCCACAGAAGGTGTTCTTCAAGGTCTTGCGGAGTTCGCCTTCTTTTTCGCCGAGAGGATAGACGTCCTTGTATTCGTCATAGACGTTCCAGAAGTCGCGCATGTGCAGGTTGGCGTAGGTTTCGCCGTAAATCTTGTAGCACGTGTCGCAGAGCGTGATGAAGACGGCTTCGTCGTTGTGCTGGTTGGCATCGTCGAGGCCGCAGCAGCGTGTATACAGTTTGATTTTGCTGCCGAAGAGCTGACGCAGGTAGTCGTAGACGTCGGAAACCATCTGGGGCTGCAGCTGCAGCAGCTTACAGCCGGGAGCGAAATACATGGGGTACTGGGCAATGTTGTCAAAGTTATCCATAATAATTGACACCTCTTTCTAAAATAAACAGAAACTTTACATTTCTATTAAATAATAACTATTATTTATAAGTATATCATAAAAAGGTCGGAAACGCAATGTTCCTCTTGTACTTCCTGCATAAATCCTGTACAATATCCCTTGGAGAGTGATATAAGTATGCATATCGTAATGGTAGAGCCGGAAATCCCCGGCAATACGGGCAATGTCGCCCGTTTATGCGCAGCCAATCATATTACGCTGCATTTGGTCAAGCCCCTGGGCTTTTCCATTGATGACAAGCATTTAAAACGGGCCGGTCTCGATTACTGGTCGCTCGTCGACGTCCAGATCCATGAGAATTTTCAGGAAGTCCTGGACAAATACAAGGATCATCGCTTTTTTTATTTGACGACGAAATCGGAACAGTGTTATGCCGATATCCAATTCCAATACGATGATATGCTCGTATTCGGGAAGGAAACGAAAGGCCTTCCGGAAGACCTCCTGAAAGCCAATCCGGAACGCTGCTTCCGCGTACCGATGGTCGAACAGGCGCGCAGCCTGAATTTGTCGAATACCGTCGCTATCGTATCGTATGAAGCGATGCGCCAGCTCGGTTTCCCGGGCATGGCCAAGAGCGGCATCGGTATCAAGAATCTTTAGCATTACAGAAATGATGAGGTGTAGAACGTGGAAATTTATGATAAAGCCCATGAGTTAGAGGCAGCTATCAAGGAATGTCAGGAATATAAGGACCTCGTAGCTGCCGGTCAGGAACTGGCCAAAGACGAAAAGACCAAGCATCTGGTCCGCGATTTCCTCATGCTCCAGGCCCAGCTGGCCTATGCCCAGTCTATGGGGGATAAACCGATCCGCAAGAAGATCGACCATCTCAACCAGATGGCAGAGTTCATTAAAAACAATCAGACCGCTGTGGAATATTTGAACCATTATAATAAATGGCAGTCCATGGCTGGCGAAGTGTTCCAGATTATTCAAAATGCAATGGCAGAAGGAATGAGCATCCTTGATCAATAAATATGCACTGACGACTTTCGTCTCCGAATTAAGTATCTCCGTTCCCATGGAACGGATCCTGCTGGACGAACCGATGAGCGAACACACGACCTTTGCCGTCGGCGGTCCGGCTGACGTCCTGATCCTGCCGGAATCGGTTAAGGAAATGTCGCTGGCCATCCGGGCAGCCCGGCGGCTGGACCTGCCGGTCACCGTCCTCGGCGGAGGCTCGAACGTCCTCGTCCGCGACGGGGGTATCCGCGGCGTCGTCATCCAGCTGAACACGATGAAGAAAGTATTGGCCTGCCACGACCGGAAGATCATGGCCAGTGCCGGTTTCATGCTGAAGGACGTCTGTCAGTTCGCCCAGGAAAACAGCCTGACAGGCATCGAATTCGCCTGCGGTATTCCTGGGACCTTGGGCGGTGCCGTCTTCATGAACGCCGGTGCCTACGACGGGGAAATGAGCCACGTCGTATCGCGGGTCCGCACGGTCAACAGTACGGGCGGCGTCCATACGTATGATGCACCGAACCTGGGCTTTTCTTATCGCCAGAGCCGCTTCCAGAAATCCCAGGAATTCGTCGTCGAAGTCGAATTGACCTTGCGCAGCGGTGACCCCAAGGAAATCCAGGCCCGCATGGATGACCTCATGAACCGCCGCCGCAGCAAGCAGCCTTTGGAAATGCACAGCGCCGGCAGTACCTTCAAGCGGCCGCCGGGATACTATGCCGGGACCCTCATCGACCAGACAGGCCTCAAAGGCCTCTCCTGCGGCGATGCCCAGGTCTCGATGAAACACGCCGGCTTCGTCGTCAACACGGGCCACGCATCGGCCCGGGATGTCCTCAACGTCATCCACGAAGTCCAGAAACGCGTCGAAAAGGCCCACGGTGTCCACCTGGAACCGGAAGTCCGCATCATCGGCGAAGATTAAGAAGTTAAAAGGGAATGTCGCACGAAGGCTTCTGCCGTCATGCGAGATTCCTTTCTCTTTAATGTTTGTAGTACGGAGTTTGTAGTTTGCAGAAGAGGGCTTTAAATTTAAAAACCTTCACTAAAAACTACAAACTGCAAACTTAATACTCAAAAAGAGGCTGTCTTAATGCGACAGCCTCTTTTTTTATCATATTGTTTTCTCATAGGAATCATGCTATGATAGTATTAGAAAGACACGTGATACGATTTACGTTATGATACCCATTTATAAGAGAAAGCAGGGATAATTATGGATAAAAGTGCTATGTGGAACAAGATGATCAGCATCATCAAGCAGGATGTGACGCCGGCGACGGGCTGTACGGAACCGATTGCCCTGGCTTATGCGGCGGCGACGGCGGCCCGGGAATTGGGCGAAGCCGTGCGCTTCGTCGATGCCCGCGTGTCGGCGAATCTGATGAAGAACGGCATGGGCGTCACCGTACCGGGCACGGGGACGCCGGGGCTCTATATTGCCGCTGCCGTCGGCGCCCTCGGCGGGGACGCCGGAGCGGGATTACAGGTCCTGAAGGCCTTGACGCCAGACGTCGTCGCCTTGGGCAAACAGTACGTCGCCGATGGTAAAGTCACCGTGTCCGTCCGGGAAGATACGCCTCATGTCCTCTATGCCGAAGCCGTCGTCTATGGCGAAAACCACCGCGTCCGCGTCGTCATCACCGACGACCATACGAACATCGTCTTCGTGGAAAAGGATGGCCAGGTCCTCTTGGACCAGCGGACGGAAGCGGGGAGCGGGGAAGACCCGAAAATCGCTTTTCTCCATACGCTGACCCTGGCGGACATCGTCGATTTTGCCGAACACGTGCCGCTGGCCGACATCGCCTTCCTGCAGGAGGCGGAACGGCTCAACGACCAGCTGTCGCAGGAGGGCCTGACGGGGAAATATGGCCTGAAGATCGGCTATACCTTGCATCAGATGGTCGATAAAGACTTATTGTCCGATGATTTGTCCCATCGCATCCAGATCCGCACGGTCGCCGCTTCCGATGCCCGCATGGGCGGGGCGGCTTTCCCGGCTATGACCAATTCCGGTTCCGGCAATCAGGGCATCGCCGCGACAGAACCCGTGACGGTCGTCGCCGATTCGCTCGGCGTCACGCCGGAACGGCGGCTGCGGGCGCTGGCCTTGTCCAGCATGGTCGCCATTTATGCCCACGGCTATCTGCCGAAATTATCGGCTTTCTGTGCTACCGTCACGGCTTCCATGGGGGCGGCTGCCGGCATGGCCTGGCTGCTGGCCGAAAAGGACCCGCTGCAGGTCATCGAAAAGGCCCTGGCCACCATGTCCGGGTCCATCGTCGGCATGGTCTGCGACGGTGCGGCCAACAGTTGCTCCATGAAGGTGTCGGCGTCGGTCCATGCGGCCTATGAAGCGGTCCTCCTGGCCCTCAATGACGTGCGCGTCCAGGGTACGGACGGCTTAGTGGCCAATGCAGCCGAAGAATGTCTGAAGAACGTCGGCCTCCTGGCTTCCCGCGGGATGCAGCAGACAGACGATGAAATCTTAAAGATCATGCTTCAGAAAAATAAAGCCTAGTTTTCGTGAAAGGGTGTTGCTTTATGACTAAAAAAGTTCTCATCTTGTCCTCCAGCCTGTGTCCTAACAGCAATTCGGAACAGCTGGCCCGTGAAGCAGGCCGCGGGGCTGTCGAAGCCGGTCATGACGTCGAAGTCCTCAGCCTGGCCGGCCGGGACCTCCGCTATTGCGAAGGCTGCATGGCTTGTCACCGCTTGCTCTACTGCCCCATTCAGGATGATGCCAATGACCTCATCAAAAAGGTCCAGGAAGCCGATGTCGTCGTCTTTGCTTCTCCTATCTATTATTATGACATCTGCGGCCAGCTAAAGGCCTTCCTCGATAGGACCAATCCGCTCTACGGCCAGCCTTACCGCTTCCGTGATATTTACCTCATTACCGTATCGGCCGACGACGCGCCGGACACGGCAAAACGGGCCGTATCGACGCTCGATGGCTGGATCTGCTGCTTCGACAAAGCCCGTTATGCCGGTGGCTTCAACGCCGGCGGCATGAGCGAAGCCAACGTGGCCGGTACCCATCCGGAATGGATGCAGAAAGCCTACGAATTAGGAAAATCTATTTGATAACTTCACCGTGATAACTCACCGCCTGCTGATCATCTATTCGACAGGCGGTTTTGCTTGATAAAAAAAATAAGCTAAATTTCCCAAAAACTATTCCATATATGATGCTAATGTGGTAAAATAACCTAGTTATAACCTAATATTTGTTAATGAGAGAGAGGACATTAGATGGAACGCAAAGATATTCGTAATATTGCAATTATTGCCCACGTCGACCATGGTAAAACGACATTGGTCGATGCCATGCTCAAACAGAGCCATGTTTTCCGTTCTAACGAAAAAGTTGAAGAACGTGTCATGGACTCTGGGGATATTGAACGTGAACGCGGCATTACAATCTTGTCCAAAAATACATCTGTCATGCACGAAGGCGTCAAGATCAACATCGTCGACACCCCGGGGCATGCTGACTTCGGCGGCGAAGTAGAACGTGTACTGAACATGGTAGACGGCGTACTGCTCCTCGTCGATGCTTTTGAAGGCCCGATGCCGCAGACGAAATACGTTCTGCGCAAGGCTTTGGAACAGAAATTGAAACCGATCGTCGTCATCAACAAAATCGACAAACCCGGTGCCCGTGTCGCTGAAGTCGAAGACGAAGTACTCGAATTGTTCATGGAACTCGACGCTACGGACGAACAGCTCGATTTCCCTGTCGTCTATGCAAACGGCCGTGACGGCATTGCTAAATACTCCATGGATGACGACAGCGACAACCTCGAACCGTTGTTCAAGACCATCATCAAATACTGCCCGTGCCCGAAAGGCGACGCTGAAGGCCCGCTGCAGTTCATGGTCACGACCTTGGACTACGATGATTATGTCGGTAAAATCGCTATCGGCCGTATTGTCCGCGGTAAGATGCATCCGAACCAGGCTGTCGTCGTCACTGACGGCGAAAGCCAGCGTAAAGCCAAGATTGGCCGCGTCTATACCTATGAAGGCCTGAAACGTGTCGAACAGGACGAAGCTGCTATGGGCGAAATCGCCTGCATCGTCGGCATCCCGGACCTCAAGATCGGCGAAACCGTTACGGACCCGCAGAACCCGGAAGCTTTGCCGAAAATCAACATCGACGAACCGACGCTGTCCATGATTTTCTACGTCAACGACAGCCCCTTTGCCGGCCAGGAAGGGGAATACGTTACCAGCCGTCACCTCCGCGACCGCCTGTTCCGCGAAGTCCAGACCAACGTATCCCTGCGCGTCGAAGAAACCGACAGCGCCGATGCCTTCAAAGTATCGGGCCGTGGCGAACTCCACATCGCTGTCCTCATCGAAGAAATGCGCCGTCAGGGCTATGAACTCCAGATTGGCAAACCGAGCGTCATCACCAAGGAAATCAACGGCCAGAAATGCGAACCGCTGGAAGCCCTCACCATCGACGTTCCGCCTGAATTCATGGGCGCTGTCATGGAAAAACTCGGTACCCGTAAAGCCGAAATGGTCAACATGACCGACATTTCCGGTTACACCCGTCTGGAATTCATCATTCCGGCCCGCGGCCTCATCGGCTTCCGCAGCGAATTCCTCACCGCTACCAAGGGCAATGGCATCATGTACCACGTCTTCCACGGCTATGCTCCCTGGAAAGGCGAAATCCCGGGCCGTACCCGCGGCAGCTTAGTTGCCTTTGAATCGGGCACGACGACGGGCTATGGCATCTTCAACTTGCAGGACCGCGGCACGATGTTCATCAAACCGGGTGAAGAAATCTATCTTGGCCAGGTCGTAGGCGAAAGCAACCGCGACGTCGACATCGACGTCAACCCGTGCAAGAAGAAACACTTGACCAACACCCGTTCCTCCGCATCGGATGAAGCACTCCGCCTCACGCCGCCGCAGGAAATGGGCTTGGAAAAATCCCTGGAATGGATCAACGACGACGAACTCGTAGAAGTTACGCCGAAGAGCATCCGTATCCGTAAAGCCATCCTCGACAAACATGATCGTAAAAAAGCAATGCGCCGTGCGCAGCAGTAAGCTTTTGCTTTGAAATAAAAAAAGGAGCTGTTCCAATGGGACGGCTCCTTTTTTGTTGCTTGCATAGTGACAGAAATATAGAAAAAAGCGCACTGATAAGTTCCATGAATGGCTTATCAGTGCGCTTTTGATTTGGCGGAGCGGGTGGGATTCGAACCCATGAGACCTTTCGGCCTAACTGATTTCGAGTTGGTTGGGGCGGATATCCCAGAGAATCATAGCGTATCCCAGAGCGCAGTAAATAGCCATTACCGCGAAAACCTTGATTCTTATGCGGTCGATTTTTCCGGCTCAAGGGTGGACAACAGGGTGGACAGCATTAGCCCAGGGGCATATAACATGAAAGGCCTTGTATCTCTTAGGATACAAGGCCTTTCTGATTTAGGCGTGGAGTTTCACCACAATGTCCATAATCTTAGGTGCGGGAAAACCGCTGTGTTTAAAGAGCCTCTGCAAAACAGAAGCTCTTTTTTGTTGCACCGCAACATAAACATATTATTTGGGATTCATAGCCCAATTTATGATTCTATGCTACTTCAAATGACATAAACTGTCAAGCGATGCTGATTGAAACAGTTAAGGCTTACATACGCCGCAAGGAACGTACCCCTCGGCAAGGGCTTCATCGCGGGACTCGATGGGTACGAAGTTTTCGGGATGTTTGATGGTACGACAGGTTGTGTAATGGAATTTCATGGAACGGGGATTGCCCAGGTAATCGGCGGCAAAGGCTGTACCGACTGAGGACAATACGCAAATCATAGCCAGGACCAGGGTAAGTTTCTTCATCATAGGATTCATCCTTTCTTTTATTTTTTCTTCAGCTGATTTTTTCTTTCGTGTTCAATCTGCTTGATGCTTTTATCAGGAGTAGGGAGGTTTTCTGGCATGGTTCCGCCTAATGATTCAATAGCCTTGCGGACGGTATACCCGACTTCGAAATGAGCTTTATTGGCTTCTTCTTTGGACTGAATATTTTCACGCCGTAATTTGGCTTCTGCCTGTGTAATACGGAAGAGGTTGGCGCCCAGTTCCTCGCTGCCCATATTATCTAAAATATCCTCGCTTTTCTTCAATCCTTTGCGGCGCTTAATGGCGGCTGCTGTTTCTCCATCGTACAGCCCCATATAGCCGCTGTTCTGGAACCTTGCAAATTCTTGGTTTGTCGAAACGCCGGCATCTTGGGCCGCCTTTGCCAGCGATTTATTATGTTCGCGGACGTCATCGCGAGCCCGTATCCGCGTGTCTATTTCTTCTTGCAGTTTTTTCGCATCGGCAAGATCCAGAAGATGATCAGCGCCCGTTTGTGCCAACCAGATTTTGAAAGGTTCAGCCTTCGGAGAGGGGATGGATTGGATAATTCGCAAAAGTTGTTCTGTATTGGCCGCAAGTGTTTTTCTATGTTTTCCTGTTTGCGTTTCCATAGTTACCTGGGGACAATTTGTCCCTATGTAGTTACCGAGTTCCGTATCACGTTTGCGCATCTTCTTTAGATAGTCCGTGGGATTTGCACTATCTGTTAGTGCCGCTACTACATCAATGACAGAATAATACCACTGTTCCTCGTCTGGATTCCATACAGAGCGTATATATTGTGATTCAAAAAGTTTGAGTTCGTTCATAAATGGCCTCCATAAAATATAACAAATCCTCTGGGTTCAGCGATTCTGGGACAACTAGCCCTTTTCTAAGCATCTAAAAATTAATATGGGAATAATGGTGCCATTAGAAGACTGGTCGTCGTATAGGAGCTTGGCCATAGCCGCAAGCTGGTCTAATCCCGTACGAAGCTCGCCTTTCATCGGGCGAGGGGCAGGTTTCCCTGTATCTAATATGCCGACGATATCCCAGTCACCAGGAAGATCTACTCCATATATCGACGCAATATCTTTATAGCAGCAGTTTACAACTTTTTGAACAAATAAATATCGCGTAACCACACCTTTGAAGTATAATGAATCTGCTAAAACACATCATCTCAAAGGAGTTACGCGATGAATTCATTAT
>NZ_JBKKJR010000031.1:0-20473 GCF_046614755.1 Megasphaera indica | reverse complement strand
CTTTGAATTGTTTGTTGAACTTCGTCATACTAAGGCCCCCTATATATACTTTTATTGTATCACTTTATGGAAAACCTCAGTTTGACTTGTCCTATTTATATGCTAGCACCATAAGTCATCATCCTTTCTATAGCGTTTTACCTCATTATAGCATAGGTTGACTTTCTTTTCACAATATGATAGCGTGAGGCGTGGGGATTGTTTCGAGGTGGTTTTTGCCATCAGGCGTGATCCTATTATCATAATCGTAGTTCGTTTGTAGTTCATCGTTCATCGTGATCAAAAAATTTTAATTCTTTACGACCTACGATGAACGACCTACGACGAACGTAAAAAAGCACTGTCGCTTTGCGGCAGGCCTCTAGTCAAAGGATGTGTGATTATGCATGCAGTAAAGACATATGATGTCATTATCATCGGGGCCGGTCCGGCCGGTATTTTTACGGCACTGGAACTGGCCGATAAAGGATTTAAGATCCTCATGGTCGAAAAGGGACAGGATATACGGGAGCGCATTGCGACGAGCCTGAACAAGAAGGCCCTGCCCAAGGATAAGATGCGCAATGTCGTCTGTGGCTGGGGCGGCGCCGGTGCCTTCAGTGACGGCAAACTGACGCTGACGACGGAATACGGCGGCAATCTCGACGACTATATGTCCAAGGCCGACCTCATGGATAAGATACGTTACGTCGACGACGTCTACTGCCGCTTTGGCGGCGCCGGCCGCAAGGTCTATGGCGATGAAAACAAGGAATGTATCCGCGATATCAAGCGCAAAGCGGCTGCTGCTGACCTGCGCTTCATCCCGGCCCGCATCCGCCATCTGGGGACCGATGTCAATGCCCAGATCCTGACCAATATGCGCGATTTCCTGGAAGGGAAAGTCGATATCATGGCCGATACGGCAGTCGATCACATCGTCGAAGAAAAAGGGGAAATCAAAGGCGTCCTCATCGGCGGCCAGTTCTACGCCTGCCGCTATCTGGTCAGCGCACCGGGCCGGGAAGGGTCGGAATGGTTCGTCCACGAAGTCGAAAAGATGGGCCTCAAGCTGACGTCCAATGCCGTCGATATCGGCGTCCGCGTGGAAATGCCGGCAGAAGTCCTGGAAACGATTACCGACGTCGTCTATGAATCGAAGCTCATCTATTTCAGCAAATCCTTTGACGACCGGATCCGCACGTTCTGTATGAACCCTTATGGTTTCGTCGTCGAAGAGAATAACGACGGCCTGCTCACGGTCAACGGCCACAGTTATGCTCACAAGAAGAGCGAAAACACGAATTTCGCCATCCTCGTATCCAAGAAATTCACGGAACCTTTCCATGAACCAATCAAATACGGGAAATACATCGCCAACCTGGCCAATATCCTCGGCGGCGGCGTCATCGTCCAGCGCCTGGGAGACTTCCTCGACGGGCGGCGGTCGACGCCGGAACGCATCCAGCGGGGCCTGGTCCGGCCGACCATGCCCAATGCGACGCCAGGGGACTTATCGCTGGTCCTGCCGTACCGTCATATGCAGGATATCAAGGAAATGCTGGAAGCCCTCGATGCCGTAGCACCTGGTGCCAATTCGCGCCATACCCTGCTGTACGGCGTGGAAGCCAAGTTCTACTCGAACCGGCTGGAATTGAGCCATGTCCTGGAAACGAAGATTCCCAACTTCTTTGCCATCGGCGATGGCGCCGGCATCACCCGCGGCCTGGTACAGGCTTCGGCAACCGGCGTGACAGTCGGTCAGGAAATCCTGCGGCGGGAAGAAAAGTAAATAGCGTCATTCTTTGAACCGGTATCCGGCACCCCAGACCGTCTCGATGTAGATGGGTTTGGCCGGGTCCGGTTCTATTTTTTCGCGGATACGGTTGATGTGGACCATGACTGTCGCCGTGTCGCCTTCGGCGTCGAGGCCCCAGACGCGCTCGAAGAGTCGGTCCCGGCTGAAGACCAGGCCGGGATGCTTGGCCAGGAAGACGAGGAGCTCGAATTCGCGGTTGGTCAGGGCGATTTCTTCTCCTTTGACGTAGACCCGGTGCTTATCGACATAAATTTCCAGGTCGCCGCTGCGGATGACTTCGCCATCGGCCGCTTTCTGCTGGGCCTTGCCCATGAGCCGTTCATAACGTGTGATGTGGGCCTTGACGCGGGCTACGAGCTCTGTCGGGCTGAAGGGTTTGATGATGTAGTCGTCGGCACCGAGGCCCAGGCCGCGTATCTTGTCCATGTCTTCCCGCTTGGCCGATACCATCAGGATGGGGACTTCCTTTTCCTCGCGGATGCGGCGGCAGATGTGAAAGCCGTCGGTCCCGGGCAGCATGATGTCCAGCAGGATGAGGTCGAAATTTTCCTGCAGAGCCCGTTCCAGGCCTTTCGTACCATCCGTTTCGATGACGCTCTCAATGGCACTGGCTTCGAGAAAATCCCGTTCCAGTTCGGCAATTTCTAAGTTATCTTCGATGATCAGAATCCGTTTCATAGTATTCCTCCTCTATCCGCGGCAAGGTGATGACGACGGTCAGGCCGCCGCCGGGTGTTGCTTCTGCATGGATCTGGCCGTGCAGGGTCGTAATGATTTGTTTGGCAATGGCCAGGCCCAGGCCGCTGCCCTTTTGGACGTCCGTCCGGGCGGCATCGGTCCGGTAAAAACTGTCGAATAAGCGGGGCAGGTCTGCCGCCGGGACACCTGGCCCGTGGTCGGCTGCGGTCAGGACGACGGCCTGCGGCGTTTCGGCGAGGTGCAGGTCCATGGTGACTGTAGGGCCCTCTTTATATTTCAGGGCATTTTCTAATAGGTTGTCGATGACCCGCTGGAACTGCATCCTGTCGATAGCTGTCCAGGCCGGACCGGCTGGCGGCGAATAGTGCAGGATGAGGCCCCGCTCGGCCAGGCGTTCCGTGTTTTCGGCGGCGAAATCAGCGAAATAATCGCGCAGCGATACCCGTTCCATCATAAAGGATACTTGGCCCAAGTCGAGTTTGGAAAAGAGGAACAGCCTGTCGACGAGTTTTTCCAGGGTGCAGGCGTTCTGGTAGATGAGCTCGACGTAATGATGGCGCTTTTCAGCGGTCTTGGCGATGCCGACCAGGATGCCGCTGGCATAGCCTTTGAGCAGGGTCAGGGGCGTCGACAGGTCATGGGAGATGCCGGCGATGAGCTCTTTGCGGTTCTGCTCATACTTTTCCTGGGCCAGGCGGGCTGAGCGCAGCTGGCGGCGCATGTGGTCGAAGGCTTCACAGGTCCGGCCGAGTTCATCGCGCGACGACAGGCGGAGTTCGTAGTCGAGATTGCCTTTCTCGATTTCAGCTGCCGCTGTCCGAAGCGCTGCCAGCGGCGTCAGTATCTGGCGGGACAAGACGCGGGACAGGATGAAGCCGCAGGCGATGATGATGGCGCTGGCCGTGCCGACGATGAACAGGAGCAGCATTTGCATGACGCCCTTGCCCATGCCTTCGCGGATGCCGCTTTTAGCGATGAACGGCGTATTGCCGGCAGCGATGACCGTCGTCCCGCTGTGGGGGGACGTGTAGCGGAAAAAGAAACCGTCGCCGTCCCAGGTCATGACCGTCTGCTGGCCATGGGCTTTTTTCAGGACCCTGTCGGCCAGACCATAAAAGTCGATGCCCGGCGTGATATAGGCGACCTGGTCGTTGCGGACGATGGCCGTGGCAATGCCCAGGTCTTCCAGGACCCGGCAGTCTTCGCGCATATCCTTGACCTTTAACGGCCCAGGCCGTTCGGCCTTGACGCGAAGGGAACTGACCGTATACTGGATGGACAGGGCCGGCCCCTTTTCCGGCCATAACGTCGTCAAATCATTGTGAGGCGATGAAAAGCGGAGTCCTGAGATGAGCAGGAATCCCAGGGCCGTCAAAATAGCGATGGGAACAAAGACCATGGTAAAATTAGTGATGAGCAGGCGGTGTCGCAGTGAAATATCACGTATATGCAGCATAAACAGGCCATCCTTTCGTAGTGATAGTTTCATTATAGAGTGATTCGTGGCTCGTGGCTAGTGGCTCATGGCTCGTAGGGGGATGTCGCACGAAGGTTTCTGCCATCATGCGCGGCTCCTTTTTCTCTATAGTTTGTAGCATGGAGTTTGTAGTTTGTAGAAAACTAAAAACTACAAACTACAAACTTAAAACTACAAAAGAGGCTGTCTTAATGCGACAGCCTCTTTTGTATCAAGCTAATCTTCAATTTCTGTATGGATGATGGTGCCGTTAGTGGCGTCTACGAGGACGTCATAGCGGACGGAGCCGGATGTGACGCGGACTTTATACATGGGGTGGAAGGCGTTTTGCGGCATAGCGCCCTGCGGCGGCTGGCCATTCCTATCCGGCTGGCCCTGGGGCGGTGTCATGGGGACGACTTGTTTGTCGGCCTGGCCGTCTGCTGCGGCTTTGGCCGTAGCCCCGGCAGCGGCGTCTGCGCCAGGACGACCGGCTTTCATGCCTTCCGGTCCGCGCTGTTCGCCTCTTTCATCGCCTTTGCGGTCTTTGGCTTTCGGCTTTTCTTTGCGGTCGCCTTTGCGGCCGTCTTTCGGACCGTGTTTGGCACTGTTCATATCGAAGAGGGCGATTTCTTTGAACGTCAGTTCACTTTCGTCTTTGCCGATGGCCTGGGCGGCAGCGGCGCAGGCCTGGTCTTCGCTGATGAGGGAGATGTTGTGCTGGTCGGCCTGGGCCTTGGTCATCTGGGCCATGGCGTCGACCCGTTCGGCGTGACGGGCCAGATGCTGCTGGTGCAGATAGTAGTGGCCGCCGGCTGTGGCTACGACGCAGACGACGCAGAAGGCAGCAGCGATTTTTGCATTGCGGGCCGTGCAGACTTTATTTTTAATCGAAACGAGTGTATCTTGCCATTTTTCCTGGGTCATGATGAATTCCTCCTGTCTTCAATCACTTATTCTTGACTACGAGGACAGTATAACGGATAAATCTAAAATCGAGCTAAACCAGGCCGTAAGAATTACATAAATATAGTATAATGGTTGTGGGGCGGGTTATATGCTGTCATGCGTGAGCTCGTTGCCTTGAAAGTTGTTCGTTCGTAGTTCATCGTTCGTCGTGATGAAACGGTTTTTAAAGCGCTTACGACTAACGATGAACGACCTACGACCTACGTAAAACAAGGCCGTCTTTGTACGATGACCTTATTCTGAATACTGTAACATCAAGGAGGTATCTACCATGAACGATGAACGTTTGAAATTGACTCAAATGGCGTCCTGCTCCGGTTGAGGCGCTAAGTTAGGGCCAGGGACACTGGCTCAATTGTTGGACGGGCTTCCAACACACAAAGATGACCGCCTCCTCGTTGGCTATGATAAGAGCGACGACGCGTCGGTCTATCAGGTGAGCGACGATCTGGCTGTCGTCCAAACGGTCGATTTCTTCCCGCCTATCGTCGACGATCCTTATTTATTCGGTCAAATTGCGGCGGCCAACGCCCTGAGCGACGTCTATGCCATGGGAGCCGAAGCCAAACTGGCCATGAACGTCATGTGCGTCAATCTGTCCATGGGCCGCGAAGCCATCCGGGCTATCCTCGAAGGGGGCTACCAGAAGGCCTATGAAGGCGGTGTCATCATCACCGGCGGCCATACTATCGAAGACAAGGAACCGAAATACGGCTTGTCCGTCACGGGTTTCGTCCATCCGCAGAAACTGCTGCGCAACTCGTCGGCCCGGCCTGGCGATGTCCTCATCCTGACCAAGCCCTTAGGCGTGGGCATCCTCATGACGGCAGCCCAGGGCGATTTCGTGGCCAAGCCGCTCCTGCAGCAGCTCTACGACCAGATGGCCCAGCTCAATAAAGGGGCCCGCGACATCATGGTCGGCTACGACGTCCACAGCTGTACCGACGTTACGGGCTTCGGCCTGCTCGGCCATGCCTGTGAAATGGCCGACGGCAGTGGAACGACGATTCATTTTCAGAGTGACGCCATTCCCTACCATAAACAGGCATTGGACATGGCAGCCATGGGGCTGATCCCGGCTGGAGCCTACCGCAACCGCGACTTTGCTGCGGGACGCGTCAAGGCGGACGGCGCTGATAAGCGCTTCATGGACATCCTCTACGATCCCCAGACTTCGGGCGGCCTGCTCATCGCTGTCGCTGAAAAGGACGCACCGGCCCTGGAAAAAGCCTTGAAAGACTCGATTCCCTGTGCGGCCGTCGTCGGCTATGTGACCGAGCGGGACAAATGGTCCATCGTAATCGATTGAACCTCTCCCGCTTATAGAAGCGGGAGATTCTTGAGAAGGTTGCTGTTTAAGTTTCCTCCTGAAATCAGGATAGCCTTATTCTCAAAGGGCTGTCCAAAAGCCCCTTACACAGTCCCTCGAAATCGAAGTTCTGCTTACTTTTACGAAGTATATTGGCGGCGCCGTTGATGTCGGCATTGGCCGTCCTGCCGTTGGCGAAGCGGTACAGGCCGCGCCGGATTCGTTTCCCGCTGAACGTTCCTGTATAGGGGGCATCCGGCTGGTATACGGGAATATCATCCAAATCCAGGCAGCTGGCCTGAGAGGTATAGGATTCTTCCTGTTCCAGATAGGTTATCCCATAGCGTTCACACAGGTGTTTCAAGGTACTACGCAGATAGCTCAGGTTGATTTGAGTGAAATGCTGATTCGTCACTTTGCCCAGCTTTAGTCCTCGTTTGAAATCGCGATTATAGCCGCAGACAAGGGCCCCTATCTGATGACTGATGCAAAAATCGAGGATATAGCGGGCTGTCTTGCGAAGGATGTCCTGCATCCGGAAATGGCGTTTCTTCGCTAACTGACAGAGCTGGTTCGTCGTATTCTGGCCCTGCTTGGCGGCAATGCTTTGGAGTCTGGCTTTGCGTTTGTTCCAATACTGGTTGATAGATTTGAGTTTACGACCGTCCATGAGGAACGACGTCCCCGTATTGGTAACGCAGGCGGCCAGATTGTCCAGGCCCAAGTCGATAGCTAGGACACGGTCTGGCGAGGTTTTCACTGGTTCCGGGTCCTGTAAGTAGCAATACTGAATCTTGAAATACCGTCCGCCATACATAGGACAGATGCGGACTTCCTGAATCGTCTTATCCTTCAGCCTGTCGGGAACAGGAATCCGAATCCGATGGCCGTGATGGCGTTTCATATATTCACGGCTCATCGGCACCGTCAGGAAACCATCCTTAATATTGATGGCGGCTGTCGACAAAACGAGATGGAACAAGCCCCCTTTTTCACGGTAGTGTGGCAGGCGGACAGCCTTTGAGCCATAGTCTCCAGACTTTACTTTCTTTAAAAGGCTGAAAAAGGACCGAAAACTGCGGTCGGCTACCTTCAATATCTGTTGAGAAACACCAGCCTGCAACAAGCCGTAGTTTTCATTTTTCTTGCAGATGGGGTAATTTTCTTCGTACCGCAAGAATTGCTGGGTATCGAAGTAATGCTGCCGAATCGTATAGACCGCTACATTGTACAGATTATTGCTGTATTGGCACATTTCCCGGAGCATCGTATACTCTTGTTTCGACAAGCCGCGGATGACATTCGATTGCGTCAAGTACATCTAGGATTCACCTCCTCTGTTACCTACCATTATACCGTAGACGAAGTGAAAAGGCTAAGATGGAAAAGACGTAGGGTGGATTTCGCAGGCATCGAACCTGCGAAATCCATCGCCATTGATGCCCCTACCTAAAAAGAGGAAGGAGTCTTCTGGCGAAACTATGATAAAACTTGTAAAAACGGCTACCTTCAGCCCCATAGATAGTGTATAATAAAGTTGGTGAGTTTTTTTACCGTACTCATGTCAACTACAAAGGAGAGATCAACTGTGATTGAACGCTATACGAAACCGGAAATGGGTCATATTTGGACAGAATACAATGAATGGGATACGATGAAACAGGTCGAAATCCTGGCTAGTGAAGCACAGGCCGAACTGGGCAACATCCCGAAAGAAGCGGCTAAGGAAATTCGCGAAAAAGCTGCTTTTTCTGTCGACCGCATCCATGAAATCGAAGCGGAAACACACCATGACATTGCGGCTTTCGTCTCGACGCTTTCGGAAAATATCGGCGAAGCCGGTAAATATGTACACCTCGGCCTGACCTCGACAGACGTCAAAGACACGGCTCTGGGCTACATGCTCAAACAGGCTTCGGACATCCTCATCAAGGACCTGGAAAACTTCCACGCCGTATTGCGCCGCCGCGCCGTTGAATTCAAATATACGCCGTGCATCGGCCGTACCCACGGCATCCATGCCGAAGCGACGACGTTCGGCCTCAAGCTGTGCAACTGGATGGCTGAAATCGAACGCGACATCGACCGCATGAAACACGCCAAGGAAACGATTTCCGTCGGCAAGATCTCCGGTGCTGTCGGTACCTATGCCGACATTGATCCCTTTGTTGAAAAATATGTCTGCGAACATCTCGGCATCGCTGCTTCGCCGATTTCGTCGCAGACCTTGCAGCGCGACCGCCATGCTGAATACGTAACGACCCTGGCTGTCATTGCCAGCTCCATCGACAAGATGGCTACGGAAATCCGTCACCTCCAGCGCACGGAAGTCCGCGAAGCCGAAGAATACTTCAGCCCCAAACAGAAAGGCTCTTCCATCATGCCTCACAAACGCAATCCTATCACTTGTGAACGCATGTGCGGCTTGGCCCGCGTCATCCGCGGCAACGCCCAGGCTGCTTTGGAAGACGTCGCGCTCTGGCACGAACGCGACATTTCCCATTCGTCTGTCGAACGCGTCATCCTGCCGGACAGCACTATCGCTCTGGACTACATGCTCCAGACTTTCACCCGCGTCATCGACAAGCTCCTGGTCTATCCGGACAAGATGATGAAGGACCTCAACCTCACTGGCGGCCTCATCTACAGCCCGATCATCCTCAACACGCTCGTTGAAAAAGGCGCTGTCCGCGAACAGGCATACCGCTGGGTTCAGCGCAATGCCATGAAACGCTGGCTCGAAGGGGAAGACTTCCTGGAAAACCTGAAAAAAGACGAAGACGTCACGAAATACATGACAGCCGAAGAAATCGAAGGCTGCTTCGACGTCAAGAAGATGCTCAGCCACGTCGACACCATCTTCGCACGTTTCGGAATTTAAAAATAGTTTGTAGGGGCTCGCACGTGGCGAGCCCGCCCCGAGGATATGTAAAAAAGGGTTTGTCGTCGTGCGGCAAGCCCTTTTTTGCTGTCTCGGAAATCTGCATCCACGAAAGCCTCTCCTAACAGGAGAGGTGGCTCAAAGGGCCGGAGCGGTTAACCTCTCAGTCAGCTGCGCTGACAGCTCTCCTAACAGGAGAGCCGGGCCGCCCTTTGGGCGGCCCCTACGAACCACGAACTACGAGCCACGAATCCCTCAGGAGGTGATTTTATGTATTATTTCGATAATGCGGCGACGACGGCGCAGAAGCCGGAGGCCGTCGCCCGGGCCGTTTATAATGTCCTGTCATCGGGAACCGTGGGCAACCCGTCCCGCGGGGCCCATGGCTACGCCCTGAAGGCCTATGGCATCGTCTTGCAGGCCAAGGATGATGTAAAGGCCTTGTTCCACTGCGGCCCGGAATACGATGTCGCCTTTACGCATAACTCGACGGCAGCCCTGAACATGGTCCTCAAAGGGCTCATCCATCCCGGCGACGGCGTTTTGACGACGTCGTGGGAACACAATGCCGTCCTGCGGCCGCTTTACCAGCTGGAAGCCCAAGGCGTATCCCTGGCTTTCATCGCCAGCGATAGTCCCGGCGGCGCCTTGCAGTATGACACCATGGAAGAACGGCTGACACCGCGGACGAAATGGTTCGTCTGCAACCACGCGTCGAACGTGACCGGCAATGTTTTGGACCTGCCCCGTATCAAGGCCTTCTGCCAGCGTCACCATCTGGGGCTCATCGTCGATGTATCCCAGACAGCCGGTGCCATCGACGTCGACTTATCCGATGGCATCGTCACGGCAGCCTGCTTTACGGGCCATAAATCGCTTTACGGGCCAGGCGGGACGGGCGGCATCGTCATCCGCCGCGATGCTGCTGTGACGCCGTACATCACCGGCGGCGACGGCGTCCATTCCTTCGAGCGGGAGCAGCCGTCGGCTGTCCCCGGTGTCTTTGAAGCGGGTACGGCCAACGTAGCGGGCATTGCCGGCTTCGACGCCGGGATAAAGCAGCTCCTGGATGGTGGCGTCGCCGCTGCGGCTGCTCATCAGGAAGCACTGGCCCGGATTTTCGTACCTGCCGTCCAGGCCATCCCGGGTATCCGCCTGTATGGCGACTTTTCCGGACCCCGCGTCGGCGTCTACAGCCTCAATGTCGGCGATGCTGAATCGGCCGTCGTCAGCGACATCCTTTGGCAGACATATCAGATGGCGACGCGCCCGGCCTATCACTGTGCGCCCCTCATCCATCAGGCCCTGGGGACGGCCGTCCAGGGAACGGTACGCTTTT
The DNA here is from genome assembly GCF_046614755.1 of Megasphaera indica. Taxonomy (NCBI): domain Bacteria; kingdom Bacillati; phylum Bacillota; class Negativicutes; order Veillonellales; family Veillonellaceae; genus Megasphaera; species Megasphaera indica. The sequence goes on along the minus strand of NZ_JBKKJR010000031.1, from coordinate 10,022 downwards.
CTTTTTCCCAGTTCACGACGGCTGACGACGTCCGGGCCGCTGTCCGGGCCTTGCGGGCCATTGCGGCGATGTAAGATTTTCTGGCAATCCATCAGGAAAACTTGACTGCTTTGGTATAGTAATATATAATGGATATAGTTATAAAAGACAAATAGTCAAAAGAAAGGTGGAATCTCTCATGGAATATAAATTCACAGCCGATAATTTTCAGCAGGAAGTATTGAACAGCAGCCAGCCGGTCATGGTCGACTTTTTCGCTAACTGGTGCGGCCCGTGCCAGATGATGGGACCGGTCATCGCCAATCTGGCCGAAGAATATGCCGGCAAGATTAAGATCGGCAAAATCAATGTCGACGAAAATCCGGGCGTAGCCCAGGCCTATGAAGTCGCCACGATCCCGAACCTGGTCTTCTTCAAAGACGGGAAAGTGGTCAACCGCGTCATCGGCGTCGTCCCGGACAATGTATTGAAAGAAAAATTAGACGCTTTGCTCAAATAAGCAGCTGGCGCCGGAGGAGGATTTTCATGAAAAATTATTCCTATATGACCCAGGGGACTTGTGCCCGTCAGATTACCTTCAGCCTGGAAGACGGCAAACTGCATGACGTCCATTTCGTAGGCGGCTGTCCCGGCAATACACTGGCTCTCAGCAAGTTGTTGGAAGATACCGATGCCGCCCGGGCCGTAAAGCTCCTGAAAGGGAATCCCTGCGGTGACCGCGGTACCTCCTGTGCCGATCAACTGGCCATCGCCGTCGAACAGGCCTTGAAACAAGGCGCCTGATGGCGGAGTCAGTCTATGGCGTCGCCCTGGTGTCGTCGACACGGCAGGCTATGGAAGGCGAAAAGCTGGCCAAGGCAGCCGGCCTGGCTGTGCGCATCATTCCGACGCCGGGGAAGCTCGACGCGTCGTGCGGCTTTTCCCTGCGCTATGAACTGGTTGATGAAGCGGCCCTGACAGCTCTCCTCGATGAGGAGGGGCTGGCATGGGTCGCTTTATATCATGCCTGCCGCCAGGGCCTGACCGTTACGTACACTAAAATCAGAGAAGGGTGATATTATGGCCAGACATATCGTCATCGGGACGGCCGGCCATGTCGATCATGGCAAGACGACGCTGGTCCGGGCCCTGACCGGGATCGATACGGATACGACAGCGGAAGAAAAGAAACGGGGATTGACCATCAACCTGGGCTTTGCCTGGCTCGACCTGCCTGACGGTACGCGGGCCGGCATCGTCGATGTACCGGGTCATGAAAAGTTCATCAAGAATATGGTCGCCGGCCTGCCGGGCCTCAATCTGGTCCTGCTCGTCGTCGATGCCAACGAAGGGGTCATGCCGCAGACGAAAGAACATCTCGACATCTTGACCCTTCTTGGCGTGCATAAATTCATCATCGTCGTCACCAAGGCCGACACCGTCGACGACATGCTGCTCAGCCTGACCCTGCAGGATATCCGACAGAATCTGGCCGATACGGCAGCCGAAGGGGCACCTATTGTCGTCACCGATGCCGTCAGCGGCCGCGGCCTGACAGAACTGGTCGATGAAATCCAGGCCATGGCAGCGACGCTGCCCATGGAAAGCGCTCAGGGGATGGGCCGTCTCAACGTCGACCGGTCGTTCTCCATCAAGGGATTCGGGACTATCGTCACGGGGACCCTCATCGACGGCCCCATGATGAATGGCCGCGAAGTCTGGCTTTATCCCGGCGGCCGGCGCCTGCGCATCCGCAATATGCAGGTCCACGAGCAGGATGTCCTGCGGGCCGACCCGCCGCAGCGGACGGCATTGAACCTGGCAGGCATTTCCTGTGGCGCCATCCATCGCGGTGACGTCCTCTGTACGGCGCCGGATTTTACAGCGACGCGGATGATCGATGTCAAAGTGACCTGCCTGGCTGACGCGCAGCCCCTTTTTCTATGGCAGCGCATGCGCCTCCTCGTCGGGACGCGGGAAGTCATGGCCCGCATCGTACCCTTGGGAGCCGAACAGATTGCGCCGGGGACGGAGGGCTTTTTGCAGCTGCGCCTGGAGCAGGATGAAATCTATGTCAAGGCTGGGGACCGTTTCATCCTGCGGACCTTTTCGCCCATGCATACCGTAGCCGGCGGGGAAATCCTCGACGCCCATCCGCAGAAACACCGCCGCTTCAAAGACGACGTCGTGACCAGCCTGGAAGCCCGCGATGCCGGTCTGACGGACGACGTCGTCGCCGGCTTCCTGCGCCTGCGCCAGGTCCCCTTTACCCAGGCTGACGTCATTGCCGGGGCGACGGACCTGCCTTTGGACAAGGTCGAACTGGCCCTGGACCATTTGCGGCAAAATGGGATTGTCCGCCGGACCCGTCAGGGCTATATCCACGGTGATGTCTATAAGACCTGGCAGGCCAAGGCCCTGCAAGTCCTCCTGGCCTATCATAGAGAGAAACCGCTGCAGCCTGGGATTCCCCAGCCGGCCTTCCGGAGCCGCCTGCATCTCGATGAAAATGACGGGACGGCCCTATTGCGGCTGCTGACGGCTGGCGGCGTCTGCCGCCTGTCCCGCCAGTGCGTAGCGGCGAAACAATTCCGTATCACCTTTTCTCCGTCTCAGCGGAAATTGCAGTCGGCTATTGAAAAGAAGCTGGACCACAGCGGCTATGTGCCCGTCCCGGTCCGCGACGTCCGGGCTTTGGGCCGGGAAGCCCAGGCCGTCGCCGATGCCCTCAACGGCAAGAGTCTCGTCTTCTTATCGCCTGATTTCATCTTGTCGAAGCGCTACATGATGAAAGCCGCTAAAGCGGCCTGCCGGTATCTGCAATCAGGCTGTCCGCTGACACTCGGCGATTTTCGCGATGTCCTGGGAGTCAGCCGCCAGCAGGCCCTGCTCATCCTGGAATATATGGACCGCTGTGGCATTACCCGCCGCGTTGCCGACGGGCGCCTGGCCGGACCGGCAGCCCGGAAATATGAAATAAAAGGGGAGAATGACCATGGATGAAGAACGACAGCAGCTGCTCCGTCAGCTGCCCGATGTAGACCATTTACTGCAGCGGCCGGTACTGCTGACCTGGCAGGAGCGGAAATCGCGCCAGGCTGTCCGCGATGCCGTCCGGAACGTATTGGATGAACGGCGTCAGGCCATCTTGGCCGGCCAGTGGGAACAGCCTTTTTCCGGCGATGACTTTGACCGGGCCGTCGTCTCCCGCCTGCAGGCAGAAGAAACGGGCCATCTGCGCCGGGTCATCAACGCTACCGGAACGGTCCTGCATACGAATCTGGGCCGGGCTGTTTTCAGTCCGGACCTGGCCCGTCACATTGCCAATCTGGTCTGCCATTACAGCAATTTAGAATACGACCTGGCTTCCGGCAAGCGGGGATCGCGCTATGACCACGTCCGGGAACTTCTCTGTGAGCTGACCGGTGCCGAAGATGCCATCGTCGTCAATAACAATGCCGCTGCCGTCCTCTTGACCCTGTCCAGCATGGCCACCGGCCGGGAAGTCGTCGTGTCGCGGGGGGAACTCGTCGAAATCGGCGGCTCCTTCCGGATTCCCGACGTCATCGAACAGAGCGGCGGCCGTATCTGCGAAGTCGGTACGACCAACAAGACTCATTTGTCCGACTACGAACGGGCCATCGGCGAAGATACGGCGGCCCTCATGAAGGTCCACACCAGTAATTACCGCATCATCGGTTTTACCGAGAGTGTTTCCGCTTCGGACCTGGCCCGCCTGGCCCATGACCACGGCCTGCCCTGCATCAACGATGTCGGCAGCGGCCTGTTCGTCGATTTGGCCGCATGGGGACTGCCTCATGAACCGACGGTCCGGGAAGTGTTGGACGCTGGCTGCGATGTCGTGACTTTCAGCGGCGACAAGCTCCTGGGCGGCCCTCAGGCGGGTATCATCGTCGGTAAAGCCGCCTATCTGGATGCCATGAAACACCATCCCCTGCTGCGGGCCCTGCGCGTCGATAAGATGACCCTGGCCGGTTTGCAAGGGACTTTGCAGACCTATCGCGACGGTACGGCCGTTTGCCAGATCCCGACGCTGTACTGCCTGGCCCAGACGAAGAAAGAGACGCGGGGACGGGCGGAACGGCTGTTGCAGGCCCTGCATACAGATGACCTGCCGGCCTGCGTTTCCCTGCGCCGTGTAGACGATTGTGTCGGCGGCGGCGCCTGCCCCGATGCCGTCCTGCCGGGCTGGGCCCTGGCCATTGATCCCTATGACCTGTCGGCGGAAAAACTGGAACAGCGCCTGCGCCAGGCCGACATCCCCATCATCGCCCGCGTCCAGCACTGTGCCGTCGTCCTGTCCCTGCGCACCATCAGCGACGACGAATTCCCGGACGTCGCCCGCATCGTGCGGGAAGCGTTGGGCGTTTGAGCGTCGCGTGGAGGTTTCTGCCATCATGTATGAGCGGGCGCCCTACGTGGCGTCCATACAAAAACGAGGCGCGAATCACGAAACTTTCCGCCATTTACCGTGAGATGCATCCCCATTTGGTCAGACGGGCCGCCTAGCCACAGCTGTCCGTTTTGGCAACCGTCTTGCGCCTCTCGTTGGTCGGCACCTGACGGGCCAAAAAGGCTCAGGACGGCCCCTACGAACCCCTAGCCACTAGCCACTAGCCACTAAAAAAGGGGCTGTCGCACGAAGGCTTCTACCATCATGCGCGGCCCCGTTTACTTTATAGTTTGTAGCACAGAGTTTGTAGTTTGCAGAGAAAACCTTTAAATTTAAACCCATCCGCTAACAACTAACAACTAGCCACTAACAACTTTAAAGGGCTTGTCGTCGTGCGACAAGCCCTTTTTACACCCCTTACCGCGGGGATGATTGGCCGATGATTTCTTTTCCTTCTACGAACTGGACCGTAGGATTCGGTTTTTTCTTTTCAATAAGGTCGACCATGAGGTGCAGACAGTGCTGACCGATTTCGCCCATGGGAATATCGACGCGGGACAGGGAGGGAATGGCGTAATCGTTGAACTGAGCCATGTTGATCCCAATGGTGAAGACCTCTACGTCCTGGGGAATCGAGATTCCCAGTTCATGGCAGGCATAGAGTATGCCGTGGGCCAGGACGTCGGATTCACAGAACATAGCCCGGGGCATCCGCTTTTCTTCGTAGAGCTTCTTCGTAGCTTCTACAGCGCTCGATGAAGACGTATCGCAGAGGATGATGTTTTCTTCCGGAACGGTGTGGCCGGCCTTGGCGAAGGTGTCGAGGAAGCCCTGCATCCACGTGCGCATGATCGGGAACGACGTGTCATGGGTCAGGACGCCGGCGTCGAAGATGCCCTTGTCCAGGAAGTGCTGGGCGACGTTGCAGCCGATAGTATAGTTGTCCATGGTGACGCTGCTGTATTTATCCGATTCCCGGTTAAAGAGGACGACAGGGCAGGGGATATGGATGGAATTGAGGTAGTCCATATCTTTATTGGACATATTCGCGATGATGATGCCGTTGAAAAATTCATTCTGCATGGCTTCGAGCTGTTTTTGCAGCTGGTCGACCTTATAAGGGACGACGGTCAGATGAATGGCTTTGTCCTGTTTCATGATTTCTTCCTGGATGCCGAGGGTGATGCGGGCCAGGTAGTTGATACGGAAGTCCGTTGCCCAGTAGAAGGCAATGGCATAGCTGTCCTTTTTAGCCGACCGCAGTTTTTTGGCCGACTGGTTGGGGACGTAATTCAGGTCTTGTGCAATTTTGTATATACGCTGTTGTGTTTCCTGCGAGATTTTCCGTTCCCGGCCCTTGCCGTTCAGGACGATGGAAACGGTGGCGATGGAAACGCCAGCAGCTTTGGCAATGTCTTTAATTGTGGACACGATGGCCACCTCCACTCTTGCTTTTATTTTGACATAAATTAAACGTTTTTTCAAGGAAATCTGTGTTACAGGATGAACAAATATTCATTTTTGTTGTAAGTCGCGAATCGTTTGCAATCATGGTACAATAGAAGCGATTAAGACGAGAAAAGAGGATGTGTATGACAGTGAGCAAAGAACGTTACCGGCGCCAGGCCCTTCATCAAATCGACAATCTGGCCAAGCCGCCGGGAAGCCTGGGACTTTTGGAAAAGCAGGCCAAGCAGATTTTATTGGCCTGGGGGACCTTTCATCGGGAGCTGCGGCCGAAACACATCATCTTTGCCGCCGACAACGGTGTCGTCCGGGCCGGTGTCGTCGCGCAGTTGTCGGATATCACGTATATGCAGAGCTGCCATATGGTACAGGGGACGTCGGCCGTGACCTGTTTCTGCCGCAGCCAGGATATCCCTTATGAAGTCGTCGATGTCGGTATCGACAGTGATGATGCCGTCGGACTGGACCGCAAGATCGCCAGGAGGACAAAGAACTTTGCCGTCGAACCGGCTATGAGCCGGGAAGAGCTGGCGCAAGCCATGGCGACGGGCCGCGAACGGGTGCAGGCAGCGGCCAAAGAAGGCATCAATCTCCTGTCATTCGGGGAAATGGGCATTGGCAACACGACGACGTCTGCCGCTGTCCTTACAGCATTGTCGCCGAAAAAGATGTCCTGGCTGACTGGCTTCGGTTCGGCCCGGGGCAATTATAAACTGCTCTTCCATAAGCGCCGTGTCATCGCAGCCGCCATACAGGCCTATGAAAAAGAAATCCAGACGCCGGCTGATGCCCTGCGCTGCGTCGGCGGCTTTGATTTGGCAGCACTCTGCGGCGCCATGATGGCCTGTGCCGACGAAAAGATTCCCTTTTATATCGACGGCTTCATTACGGCGACAGCCCTGGCCTGTGCCATCGCCATGAAACCTGCCGTCCGCGATTATGCCCTGCCGTCCCATATTTCCCGGGAGCCCGGCATGGCCCAGGCCCTGCGCCTGTGCGGCATCGATGAATACGACGTGCCCATCCAGGCCGGTCTCTCCCTGGGTGAAGGGACGGGGGCCGTCTTGGGCGTCGTCCTCATGAAGACCATGATGTATGCCGTCTGGCATATGGCTACCCTGGACGGCATCAACCAGGAAGCCCAGGACCGCCATGACAACCGCAAAGGAGATGAAACGCATGGATGAAGAAACGAGAAAAAAAGCCCAGGCCATCTTTGAGCGCCTGGGACTGACGGAAGAACAAGCAGTTGAACTCTTTTATAAACGGACCATTGCGGCCGGGAAAATGCCCTTTGCTGCAGCCGAAGGGGAAACCAAGAAAATCAAGAAAAAACGCATGAACGAACGCTTCGCCGAATGGGATGCTTTTTGACGGCCATCGGCTTCTTGGCCCTTTGCGATGCCTTGCCCGCTATGACGCCATCTGCTGCGTTGTCGTCAGTCGCCATAGCCCCGCTATGACTCCTTCCTCCGCCTTGCATATGGTGCCATATCGAACAATGCCTTACGCAGAAGCCAAGAAGTCGATGGCCGTAGACGGTTTTACGAGCCACTAGCCACGAACCACGAGCCACTGTCTCTCCCGACCCGGCAAATTCGGCGCGGATTTGACCGCGTCATTGAGCTCCTGCGGTCCGAAAGGCTCTCCTGCGAAGGGGAGCTGGCCGCCGAAGGCGGACTGAGGGGTTCTTAAATGTACGAGCCACGAACCACGAGCCACTGTCTCTCCCGGCCCGGCAAATCCGGCGCGGATCTGACCGCGTCATTGAGCTCCTGCTGTCCGAAAGGCTCTCCTGCGAAGGGGAGCTGGCCGCCGAAGGCGGACTGAGGGGTTCTTAAATGTACGAGCCACGAACCATGAACCACGAGTAGGGGCGCCCACGTGGGGCGCCCGCCTCTACGAGCCACGAACCACTTTAAATTATTTTTACGAAAGAAGGGATTTTGATGATGTATCCGTTATTACATGAAACGCTGAATGTTGGGTCTCTGGTTTTGAAGAACCGTCTGGTCCTGCCGCCGATGGCGACGGAAAAGTCGGCGAAAGGCCAGGTGACGGATGGGCTGGTCGCTTATTATGGCGATATGGCCCGCAGCGGTCCAGGCCTGATCATTCAGGAACACAGTTTCGTTTCGCCCGAAGGCCGGGCCAGTGCCAACCAGGTGTCGCTGGCGGCCGATGCCGATATTCCCGGACTGCAGCGGTTGACGGCGGCTGTCCACGCTCAGGGCGTACCCATCCTGGCACAGATCAGCCATGCCGGCAGTGCTGCCCATCGGGCCATTACGGGGCAGGAAGTCATCAGTGCCAGTGCCGTTTCCAATCCGTCGCGGGCCGCTTCGGTCCAGGGCCAGCCGGAATTTCCCCGGGCAATGACGCAGGGCGATATCCAGCGCATCGTCCAGGCCTTTGTCGATGCCGCTGTCCGGGCACAGCAGGCCGGCTACGACGGCGTGGAAATCCACTCGGCCCATGGCTATCTGCTGGACCAGTTCTATTCGCCGGTGACCAATAAGCGGACCGATGACTATACGGGCCAGACCTTGGCTGGCCGGACCCGGCTGCACGTTGAAATCATTCAGGCTATCCGCCGCCAGGTCGGGTCTGATTTTGTCCTTTCCCTGCGCCTGGGCGGCAGCGATTATATGGATGGCGGTGCCGTCGTCGGTGATGTCAGCGAAGCGGCTAAGATTTTTGAAACGGCCGGCATCGACATGCTCAGCCTTTCCGGCGGCATGAGCGTCTTCTTCCGCCCTGGTCATACGGAAGCAGGATATTTTGCCGAATTATCGGCAGCAGCCAAAAAAGGGACGACCCTTCCCGTCTTGCTGACCGGCGGCATTGCCGACGGCGCCGAAGCGGAAGCCTTCCTGGAAAAAGGGCAGGCCGACCTCATCGGCATCGGCCGGGCGGCACTCCGGGACCACCAGATTTACCAAAAAATCTTGTCCATGTAGAAAAAAAGCGCTGTCGCATGAAGACAGCGCTTTTTGAGTATTAAGTTTGCAGTTTGTAGTTTTTAGTGAATGGTTTTTAAATTTAAAGTCGTCTTCTATAAACTACAAACTCCGTACTACAAACTTTAAAGAGAAAGGAGCCTCGCACGATGGCAGAAGCCTTCATGTGACAGCTATGAATTATGTTTCAATGAATACGGTCTGTTTTTTTCTGAGCAAAAAGCCATTCTAAGGCGGGCTGCATGGTGTAGGCATGCTGCCAGGTAGAGCGGTGGCTGCCGCCTTGGTACTGGGTCAGGTAGTGGCTGCAGTCCGGCGTGATGAGAGCAGCGGCCTGGGCGTCGACCTGGTCTTGCGGCTGGGTGGGGTCGAGGGTCTGGCTGGCTACTTTGACGCCGCCTTTTTCTAAGTTTTCCATGATTTTTGCCAGGCTCGGGCTGGCACCGGGGTCACCTTGGGAGGTAACGGCCCAGATATGCTGGTGACCTAAGGGCGAAGTGACGGTTTCGTCCCATTTGCAGGCGACGAGGTAAGAGCCGGCGAAGAAGTCCGGATATTTGGCATCCATGGCGATGGATGTCATGCCGCCCATGGACTGCCCCGTATTATAGATGCGGTCCGTATCGATGGAATATTGACGGCAGAGCTGCTGGACGAGATGGATGGTCCGGTCCAGTTCCAGCCCGTACTGATAGTTGTCATCGACGATGATCGTATCGTATTGAGGGGCCAGGACGAAGCAGGGGTGCTTGGCCTGCCATTCCGGCGAGGCGAAGGTAATCCAAAGCCTGCCATTTTTTCAATTTCATGAGAAAACCTCCCTTTTGGACTGTCGCACGAAGGCTTATGCCCTCCTGCGAGGTTCTTTTTCTTTTATGGTTTATATTATAGTACAGCATTTGTAGTTTGCAGAGAAAACCTTTAAATTTAAAACCATCCCCTAGCCCCTAACAACTAAAAAGCGTAAACGGGCGCCCCACGTGGTCGCCCCTACAGAAAAAAAGGGGCTGTCGCATTAAGCCATTTTGGCTTCGTGCGACAGCCCCCCCCCTTTTTTTTTATTCTATTTCATCGTTCTATTCTCTTTTTTATCGCTAAACGTAAAAAAGGTACACGAAACAGACCGGCATCCAGTCGGCAAAAAAAACATGTACCTTTGCTATGTATATAGTTATTCAAGCACTCTTTTTCACTTTTTTTAA
>NZ_JBKKJR010000030.1:0-20571 GCF_046614755.1 Megasphaera indica | reverse complement strand
TTGAATTGTTTGTTGAACTTCGTCATACTAAGGCCCCCTATATATACTTTTATTGTATCACTTTATGGAAAACCTCAGTTTGACTTGTCCTATTTATATGCTAGCACCAATCGAATCTCTCTAGCGGGCTCGCCACGTGCGAGCCCCTACAGACTTTGTGCTGCAAACTATAAAACAAAAAGACCTCGCACGATGGCAGAAGCTTTCGTGCGAGGTCCCTTGTATTCATGGCTGCGGGATATGTTGGGCCAAATCTTTGGTCATTTCTATGTGTTCAAAGTATTTATGGGTCTTCCACAGGAGCGCGCTGAAGGCGCTGAAGGTCAGGCGGAACCGGAAGTGTTTGAAGCTGATAGGGCCTTCAAACATGGGGACGCGGTCCAGGTCATACGGGTCGTCCCAGGGGAAGTCGCGGCCTGTTTCTACGGTGAAAGCGTAGCGGTAGCCGGCTCCCCGCGTTTCTTCCATGACCATATCGTTATATTTGCCTTCCGGGAAGGCGATGAAGTGGCACGGTTTCCCTGTCATCTTTTCGATGATGTCTTTGGAATCCTGCAGTTCGTGACGCACGCCGGCCCGGTCAAAGCTGGTCAGGGGCTTATGGCTGATGGTGTGGGACCCGAATTCCATGCCGTCGGCGGACATTTCCTTGACCTGGTCCCAGGTCAGGTAGCCCGGCGTATTCATGAGGTTGATAATCAGGAATATGGTGCCGCGCATGTGGTATTTCTTCAGGATGGGATAGGCGTTTTCATAGTTGTCGACGTAGCCGTCATCAAAGGTGATGAGGACTGGCCGGTCGGGCAGGTCGCCTTCGCCGCGCATGTAGGCATCGAACTGTTCCAGCGTAATGGAATGGTAATCGTTGTCGTGCAGATATTTCATCTGTTCGTCAAAGTTAGCCGGCTTCATGGTCAGCACGGTGTTGAATTTATTATTGACCTGATGGTAGTTCAGGACCGGGACGCCTGTCAGGTGATAGTTCGTCGACCCGAAATACCAAAAAGCAAAGATACCGATAAGGAGGACCAGGACGGTGAGAATGACGCCGATGATCCACGAGCATATTTTCTTCAACATAAGACTTCCTTTATTTTGTTACGTTTTTCAGGGTCTTGATGAAATGGTTCTCAGTCAGCCATTTTTCATCGCCTTTTTCCAGGGCTTCTTTCAGCTCTTTGATACAGATATTTTCCATATGGATCGTTTCGATGGTCGTCGTCATGTATTTTGTTTCTTCATACATGTAATCATCCAGTTCCTGCTTGACCAGGACGTCTTTCAGTTCAAAGAGCAGGTCTTCCGATTCCTGCTGGATGGCCAGCAGTTCGGTCCAGTGGTTGTATTCTTCTTCGGTCAGGACGAACTCGCCGTACATGTCCGTGACCAGCTGTTCCTGGGAACAGAGGATCTGTTTGGCATAATCGACGCCTGTAGACCGGTCATAGACATGGAGCTCACGGTTTTCTCCATTGACACTAACGCGCATGGCGTAACACCTCCGCTTGAGTTTAATCAAAGTACATACATCCTCTATTATACAGGATTTTGAGAAGACGACAAGTGTTTTTTGGCATAAAAAAAAGGCTGTCTCATCAAGACAGCCTTTTTTCTGTAGGGGCGCCACGTGGGGCGCCCGCTCCGGGAAAAGAGTCATCCAAATCCCTAACGGGTCGCCCACGGGCGACCCCTACAAGTTTTATACTATAAACTGGTTATGCTTCTACAGGGTATACGCTAACTTTGCGGTTGTATTTACCAGCGCGTTCGAAAGCAACTTTACCTGCAGCCGTAGCGAACAACGTATCATCTTTGCCGATGCCTACGTTCGTGCCCGGATGGAAGTGCGTACCACGCTGGCGAACGATGATGTTGCCGGCTTTAACGATGACGCCGTCATGGCATTTTACACCAAGGCGTTTGGATTCGCTATCACGGCCGTTACGCGTGGAGCCTGTCCCTTTTTTATGAGCGAAAAGCTGTAAGTTGAAATTGAACATTCCGTCCACCTCCTGACGTCTATGAGTCGAGTACGACGTATTCTCCATACTGCCGTACAATTTGTTCCAAACCTGCTACCATAGTCCCTAAGATAATCTGTGAGGCTTCACAGGGGTTGGGGACCTGGACGGATAAGAAGCCATCGTTTACTTCATACGGTACGTCATGCGAAGCGTACTGCATGAGACCCAACAAGGCTGTCTGCGACAATGCCGATACGGCGGCACAGACGATATCGCTGCCGGCTTCGTCATAATCGGCATGGCCTTTTATGGTAAAACCCGTGTAGCGGTCTTTCTTATCGCGATGCATCGTAATGGTAATCATTAGCCTTCAATCTTTTCGATTGTAACTTTCGTGAACGGCTGACGATGGCCCTGACGACGACGGTAGTTGGATTTTGCTTTGTATTTGAAAACGAGGACTTTCTTTTCTTTGCCCTGAGCCAATACTTTTGCAGTTACTTTAGCGCCTTCAACAACGGGAGTACCTACTTTAACATCACCGTCGTTAACGACTGCCAATACCTGGTCGAATACTACGTTGGAATCAACATCGGCATTCAGTTTTTCGACGAAAATGTTGTCGCCTTCCTGGACACGATACTGTTTTCCACCTGTTTTGATAATAGCGTACATGAGTGACACCTCCTCATCAATATACTCGCTGAATACGGCGTCCCTTACGGGAACTTGTGAGCCTCTCCACGCGGCTTATCCATAGCCACTTATGCTACGACTTCCCTAATATACCATAAACAAGGAGTGATGTCAAGTTTTTAGTGGCTAGTGGCTAGTGGTTCGTGGGGCCTGGCGGCCCCGCAGTTCGCAGGTCGCAGGCCGCCTCGGATTCAAATGCCGCTACGCGGCAACAGATTCAGAAGAACGACATCGCCTCGAGTGACCCTCGGCTCGTAGTCCGTAAACCCTCACCATTATACCAGCATGGGCTGTGATGAAATCTCCCTAGCGGGCTCGCCACGTGCGAGCCCCTACGCACAAGGCCATGGGCCGTGCATTTTTTGCGGTCCGCAGGACCGCGGCGATCTGCGACCGGCCGCCGGCGAACTGCGTTCACTTCACGATTTCGAAAAAAAAGCGCTGTCCTTATGGACAACGCTTTTTTACTACAAACTCTGAACTACAAACTTTTCTCTTAATTCCCGTTATGGTTGAAGTAGTCGGCCAGGCCTTTGACGATGCTTTCGGCAAAGTTCTGCTGCTGGGCATCGGAGTTGAGGGCTTTTTCTTCGTTCGGGTTGGAGATGAAGCCCAATTCCAGCAAGGTTGCCGGCATGTTGGTGTGCAAGAGGACGTAGAAGTTGGCCGTCTTGACGCCGCGGTCGGCGAAGTTCGTCGCCTTCATGTTCTGAAGGTGGATGTAGTTGGCCAGACCGTAGTCATACGGGGTCTTACTGTTGTAATAAGCCGTAACGCCGCCTGCTGACGGGGAATCGAAGGAATCGATGTGGATGCAGACGAAGACGTCGGCTTTGGCTGCATTGGCGATATTGCAGCGGGCCTGCAGTTCTTCGACAGCGCCATCATACGGTGCGTAGACATCGACGTCAGTCGTGCGGGTCATGATGACATTGGCACCAGCTGCACTGAGCAGGGATGCGACTTTCTTGGAAATGGCCAGAGTAATGTCCTTTTCCTTGGAATACGTTCCGACAGCGCCGGAGTCCGAACCGCCGTGGCCGGGGTCGATGGCAATGGTCTTGCCCTGGAGGCCCTTGGTCAGGCTGTAGGTCTTGCTGCTGCTATAGGCCGGGACATTGGTTGCCGGCTGCTTGGTAGACGACGGTTTCCAGCTCTGGGCTGGCTTGGTCGCCCCTTTGATACCGATATTGGTATCGCCCCAATGGCTCCACTGCTTGAGCTTGCCCGATTTATCGTTGATGTCGATGACGACACGGCTCGATACTTTACTGCCTGTTGCCCCGGGAAGGGTAAAGACTTTGACGTCATTCTTGGTGACGGCCCGCGGGACCTTGATGGTCACGTCCGTACTCGACGAGCGAGACGATAAGGTGACACGGGAAATGACGTTGCTGTTGGGCTTATAGCTCTTAGCCACATTCTTACCAATCCCTGTGTTAGGCAAAGTGACGAAAACATACTCGCCGGAGTTATCGATGTATAGCTTGGGATTGGCCTTACCGCTGACATCGAGGACGGTCCGAACAAAAGGCGTGTTGGCATCTGTTCGCGTTGCCGTCCGCACATTGGTAATTTCCGGCTTAGCCGCTGCCTGGGCCGATACCATCGGTATCAGGAAGACGAGCAGCATAAGCGGAAGGATCCACAATTTTTTCAACACAGTATCTTCTCCTTTACGATCCTAAACTGTTTCAACCTATTTATTATACAACGATTCGGGCGGAATTGGCAATCATTTTCTGTAGGGGCGACCACGTGGGGCGCCCGTTCACGCAAATCCGGTTCACAAGTATTTCACATGTACCCGGTGGGCTCGCCACGCGCGAGCCCCTACAAAACATAATATAAAAAATCGGCGATCATTTTTATCTAGTGGCTCATGGCTAGGGGTTAGCAGTTAGCGAAAAAGGAATGTTTCATGATGGCAGATACCCTCATGAAACATTCCCTATAAAACAACCTCTCAGATAAGACAACCTCTCAGACCGCCTTCGGCGGCCAGCTCTCCTATGAGGCGAGCCTTTTTTAGAACAAGAAGTTGATTTCTACGTCGGTGAATTCGTCAGGGTCAGCGGCATTGCCGTGTTTGGTCTGAGTGCCAAAGGTCTGGGCTGCCGTGAGGATGACGTTCTTGGCCAGGGTGTAGTCGATGCCGACGCCCCAGGATTTGACGTTATCCAGGACGCTGTCATCGCGCCAGGAGTTGGTCGCACCACCGAGGAGCGCGCCCTTGTCGGAGTTGATGTATTCGACCCAGGCATCCCAGGAGCCGCGGGCATCGCTGTCAGCCGAGCCATAGGTCAATTTGCCGATCCATACTTCCGGATCTTTCGTATCGCCTGCATCGAGGTAGCTGTTGTTGCTGTTGATTTTTTCATAGTTAGCCAGGGCGTTCCATTTGCCGAAGTTGAGGCTGGCATAAGCGCCCCAGAGGTCGTCAGCGCGGAAGCCGTCGCCATATTTTTCGCTGCCTTCGCCGCCAGCTACGGTGAAGTCATTGTAGTAGACGCCGACAGCCGAACCAGCTGCCCGGCCGCCGCCGAAGAAGCCTTCCAATTCGCCATAGCCTGTCTTGACACCGTCCATCGTAAGGTTACCATCGTCATCATAGGTACCTGCAATGTCACCGGCTTTGAATTTACCATAACCAGCCGTAGCTGCGAAGTGGTCGTTGGTGTATTTCAATTCAGCCCGGTCGAAGACGTCGCCATACTGGAAGCCGTAGGCGTTTTCACCGCCCAGGACGTACGTATCGGTACGGCCGACGCTGAGGTTCCAATGGTCGCCGCCGAAGTTGTAGTCGACTTTGGCATCGTCCGTGAAGATGTTGCCGTTATCGCTGGCAGCGCCGTTATCGGCGAAGTTGATGTCATCCGTGCTGATGCCGTAGGTTACGGTCGTGCGGTCATTGACCTTGGCATTGGCCCGGACGCGGACGCGGTAATCCCAGGAAGAATCATTCTTATACCCTGCTCCAGTCTGCCCATTCGATTCACCAGCGCTCTGGTGCTGGAAACGGATACGGGCATCACCGCTGAGTTTTACGTTGCCCACGCGGTTTTCCAGGGCACTGACGCGGACGCCGAGGTTGTTCAGTTCGTCAGCATATTCATCAGCCAATTTGTTGATGAGGGCGCGCTGTTCAACGGACGCTTTGTCCATGTGAGCCATGGCTTTGGCGACCATTTCAGCGGCTTCGTAACGTGTGATGTTGCGTTCGCCCTGGAAATAAGAGCCGTCTACGCCCTGGATGATGCCGGCGTCAGCGAGTTCGACGACGGATTTATAAGCCCAGCTGTCACTCGGTACGTCGACGAAGGGGTTGGCTGCAAAAGCGCAGGCTGCGCCGACAGCCATCATAGCGGCTAAGGATGTAACGATTTTCTTTTTCATCAATATGACCTTCTTTCTCTGTGTGAAAGCCTGGAAGCATGACACGATGAAGGCGTCCCCCTATCCGCTGCGGTCGAGTGTGCCTAGTTTCCTCTCGCATTACATAAAGGTTTTGCCCACATTGTCCCATTTATCACATGGCTTGTTCCAATGAGTACATAGTCATTATACATTTTATGATATTAATTGTCAATATCTTGTTTGGGAGCAAAAAAAGGACCTGTCTTTTATACGACAGGTCCTTTTCTGTAGGGGCGCCACGTGGGGCGCCCACTATGAAATATGTAGATTTCCTGACTAGTTTGCTAAAAAAACATCCAAATCCCTAACGGGTCGCCCACGTGGCGACCCCTACGCAGGCTTTTACTAAGAAATTCAACCTCTCCGGCCCTTTGGGCCACCCCTCCTATTAATAGGGCATGCGGGATTCCCACAACGGGCCGCCCTTTGGGACGGCCCCTACAAAGGCGCCCTTTAGGCCGCCTATTCTTCTGTTGTCGGGGGTTTATACTTCGGCGACATGGGGTTGGTCTGGGGCGTGAGGTTCTTCATGCGGCCCAGCTGGTCGCTCTTGTCGGAGAAGTAGGTGTGCAAGGTGAATTCGGCCATTTCCGACAGCGGTTCGTCGAGGAAGGCTTCGTAAAGTTCTTCGATTTCCGGGTTCTGCCAGCTGGCTTTGACGTCCGTTTCTTCGTCGCTCTTATAAATCGATGCCGTCCGGGCTTCCTGGACTTTCTTGACCTGCGGCAGTTTGACTTTCGGCTGGCCGCCGCCGCCGATGCAGCCACCGGGGCAGGCCATGACTTCGATGAAGGAATAATCTTCAAAGGAGTCGTTCTTGATGAGGTCGTCGATGAAGGCGCGGGCGTTGCCCAGGCCGCTGATGGCAGCGACGTGAAGGACAAAGTGGCCGAAGATGACCGTTGCCTTCTTGACGCCCTGCAGGCCGCGGACCGGTTCAAAGGGGATGAAGTCCTTCGGTGCCGGACGACCCGTGAACATGTGGTAAGCCGTGCGGATAGCCGCTTCCATGACGCCGCCGGAGTTGCCGAAGATACGGCCGCCGCCGGAAGCTTCGCCAAAGGCCTTGTCGAACTGGCCGTCTTCGAGGTTGGCGAAATCGATGTTTTCGTCCTGGATCCACTGAGCCAGTTCACGCGTCGTAATGCAGATATCCGTATCGCGGATTTCCGGTTCATCCCAGAAGAGGCCGGCTGCGCTCAGTTCAGGACGGCGGATTTCCGCTTTCTTGGCCGTGCACGGCGTGACGCAGACATTGACGATCTTCTTGGGGTCGATGTTCTTCTGCTGGGCGAAATAGGTCTTGATGACCGGGCTGAGGATGCTGATAGGACTCTTGGTCGACGACAGATGCTGGAGCAGGTCGGGGTAGAAGGTTTCGGCAAATTCGACCCAGGCCGGGCAGCAGCTGGTGAACTGCGGGATAGGAATTTCTTCGGACTGCAGGCGGTGCAGGAGTTCCGTCGCTTCTTCCATGATGGTCAGGTCGGCGCCGAAATCGGTATCGAAGACATAGTCCGCACCGAGCGTACGCAGGGCAGCGACCATCTTCCCTTCGACAAAGGTACCGGGGTCCATGCCGAAGGCTTCGCCCAGGCCGACGCGGACAGCCGGAGCGGTCTGGAAGATGACGATCTTTTCAGGGTCTTTCAAGGCTGCCTTGACCTTGTCGACATCGTTGACTTCGACGATGGCACCAAAGGGGCAGGCAGACGAACACTGGCCGCAGTGAACGCAGATGGGCATGTCGCCTGTACTGGACAGGGAATAGTAGTCCAACACAGTCTGTGTGTCGGCACAAGCCCGGCGACATAAGGTGCAGTTCTTACACTTCGTCACATCAAATTGAACGGCACAGTTGTGTTCATCAATGGGAACACGACGGTCAATTTTTTCAAAACGGGAATGAAATTCAGGCATATGCAGATACTCCTTTTCGGTCAGAAATTCAGTAAGTTTGAAAATCAGTAACTATGTAACATTTTATCACAAACTTCATTACCTATAGGATAATACAAAGTGGCATGGATTTCCATTACTTTTGTGTAATTCATCTGCCTATTTTTCCATAATTTCTATGCTTTTTTGTAATATTTAAGAAAAATCGCCGTAATCTATGATTTTAAGTCTTCTAACTCACACCATCTTTCGGTCAGCGTATCGACTTTATCCTGCGTTTCCTTCTGCTCGGCCAGCAGGGATTCGACTTCTTCGTAATTGCTCCCGGCGGCGGCAATAGCCGCATTGAGGCCTTTGAGCATGGCTTCGTAGCGCGGCAGTTCTTCCGTGATGCGCCGCAATTCTTCTTCCTGCCGCGACGTCAGGCCGGCTTTTGCTTTGGTAGGCGTAATATTCGTTTTGGTAATAGAAGGTGAAACGGGCTTTTCGCTTTTCTTTTCTTGGTGATGGCTGTATTTTTCTTCCAAGTATTCACTATAGTCACCGTAAAAGCGGTCCCATGTCCCCTTTTCTAATGTGAAAAGTTTATCAACCACCCGGTCCAGGAAGTAGCGGTCATGGGATACGACGAGGACGACGCCCTGGAAGGTATCGAGGTAGCGTTCGAGGACGGTCAGGGTCGGGATGTCCAGGTCGTTCGTCGGTTCATCCAGGAGGAGGACGTTGGGCTGGTCCATGAGCAGGCGCAGCAGGTACAGACGCCGCCGTTCGCCGCCGCTCAGCTTGGCAATGTAGGTATACTGCATTTCTTCAGTGAACAGGAACTGGTCCAGCAGGCGCGTCGCCGAAATGCGCTGGCCGAACTGGTTGGTCACGAAATGGCCGTGTTCCTGGACGTAGTCGATGACCCGCATGCCTTCGTCGAACTGGGGCAGCTGCTGGGTAAAGAAGCCGAAGCGCACGGTCTGCCCGATAGTGACCGTCCCTTCCGTCGGCGCCAGCTGGCCGGCCAGGACTTTGAGCAGTGTCGACTTGCCGACGCCGTTCTCGCCGATGATGCCGATGCGGTCGTGCTTGACGACGTGATAGGTCACGTGCTGGAACAAGGGATGGGCCGGGTCGTAGCCGAAGGCCATGTCGTCGATGTCGATGATGGTCTTACCCAGGCGGACGGACGTATCGAACATTTCCACTTCGCCGATGGGTTTGCCCGCTTCGATGGCGCAGAGCTGTTCATACCGTTCCTTACGGGCTTTCTGCTTCGTCGACCGGGCCTGGGCGCCGCGCTGGATCCAGGCCTTTTCACGGCGGATGAGGTTGCGCCGCTTGGCTTCGCTCGCTTCTTCCCGTTCGAGCCGGGCCTGGCGCTGTTCCAGGTACTGGCCGTAATTGCCAGTATAAGTATAGACATGCCCCCGGTCGAGTTCGATCATGGAATCGGCAACGCAGTCCAGGAAATAGCGGTCATGCGTACTGAGCAGGATGGCGGCCTTGCTGTCGCGCAGGTATTCTTCGAGCCACATGATGGTCTTGTCGTCGAGATGGTTCGTCGGTTCGTCCATGATGAGCAGGTCGCAGGGCATGATCAGGGCCCGGGCCAGTCCCAGGCGCTTGCGCTGGCCGCCGGACAATTCGTCGACGGACTGGGAAAAATTGGAAATGCCCAACTTACTGAGAATGATCTTGGCATGGGCTTCCAGTTCCCACGCCTGCTGTTCGTCCATTTCGGCACTGAGGGCGACGACGGCTGCATCGTCATCGCGCTGGACCGCTTCTTCATAGCGCTGGAGGAGCTTCATGACCGGCAGGTCGCCGTCGAGGACGCTTTCCAAGACCGTATGGCCCGGCACGAACTGCGGTTCCTGCGGCAGGTAATGGATGCGCGCCTTGGGATTGCGCCAGATCGTGCCGCTGTCGGTGTCGGTCAGGCCGGCAATGATTTTCAGGAGCGTCGTCTTGCCGGCGCCGTTAAGGCCGATGAGGCCCAGTTTCTGGCCGCCGTCGATGGCAAAGGTCACGTCGTCGAAGAGGACGCGCAGGCCATAGGATTTCTTTACATTTTCTACTGTCAATATATTCATTATATGCTTCATCACTTTCTTGGTGTATTTTCTTTTACCCTAGCACATCCACCGGGAATATGCAAGACAGTCCCCTCTTGCCAGGTCCCGCAAGGGGTGTACAATAAAAGTATAGCTTATTTTACCAAAAGGATGTGATGGATTGTGAAAGAAGTCAAAGAAAAGAAGAAACCGATTTTATTCTATTATATCGTCGCTTTGGCTGTCATTTTCATGTTCAACGCCATCGCCCGGCCTTATTATGATTCGAAGAGTGTCAAACAGGTCGATTACGGGACGTTCATGAACATGACGGAAGACGAAAAGATCGCCGACGTCCAAATCGAAGAGAACCAGATTCTCTTCAAGGACAAGGACGGCAACGAATACCGCACAGGCGTCGTCAACGACCCGCAGCTGACGGAACGACTGCACAAGGCCAATGTCTCCTTCAATGAAGTCATCCAGGAAAAGGATTCGCCCTTTACGGACTTCCTCATCGCCTGGATCCTGCCGATCCTGATTTTCTTCGGCATCGGCTACTATTTCAACCGCAAGCTCATGAACCGCGGCGGCGGCAATTCGCTCATGTTCGGCGCCAAGAACCAGGTCAAGGTCTACGTCCCGTCGGCCAACGGCATCCATTTCGATGACGTCGCCGGTGAAGACGAAGCCAAGGAAAACCTGTCGGAAATCGTCGATTTTCTCCATCATCCTGATAAATACGCCAAAATCGGGGCCAAGATGCCCAAAGGCGTCCTCCTCGTCGGCCCGCCGGGCACAGGCAAGACCATGCTGGCCAAGGCCGTCGCCGGTGAAGCCGGTGTGCCCTTCTTCCCCATTGCCGAGTCGGAATTCGTCGAAATGTTCGTCGGCATGGGCGCTTCCAAGGTCCGCGACCTCTTCCAGCAGGCCAAGCAGAAGGCGCCGTGCATCATCTTCATCGACGAAATCGACGCCATCGGCCAGAAACGCACGGGCAATGCCATGGGCAACAGCGAACGGGAACAGACGCTGAACCAGCTGCTGACGGAAATGGACGGTTTCAACGCCGATGACAACGTCGTCATCCTGGCCGCGACGAACCGGCCGGAATCGCTGGACCCGGCCCTGCTGCGGCCAGGCCGTTTCGACCGCCGCGTCCCTGTCGAACTGCCGGACCTGGCTGGCCGTGAAGCCATCCTCAAGGCCCACGCCAAGAAAGTCGCCCTCGGCGACGACGTCGACTTCCACACTATCGCCCGCATGGCCGCCGGGGCTTCCGGCGCCGAACTGGCCAATATCGTCAATGAAGCGGCCCTGCGCGCCGTCCGCGACCACCGCGACGCCGTCAGCCAGGCCGACCTGGAAAAAAGCATCGAAGTCGTCATCGCCGGTTACCAGAAGAAGAACGCCATCTTGTCGGATGACGAAAAGAAGACCGTCGCCTACCACGAAATCGGCCACGCCCTGGTCGCTGCCCTCCAGAGCCATTCGGCACCGGTCCAGAAAATCACCATCATCCCCCGCACGTCAGGCGCCCTGGGCTACACCATGCAGGTCGACCAGCAGGATAAATACATCCTGTCCCGGGAAGAACTGGAAAACAAGATTGCCACCCTCACCGGCGGCCGGGCTGCGGAAGAAGTCGTCTTCAACCAGGTCACGACAGGCGCTTCCAACGACATCGAACAAGTGACCAAGCTGGCCCGGGCCATGATCACCCGTTACGGCATGACCGACGAATTCGACATGGTCGCCATGGAAACAGTCACCAATAAATACCTCGGCGGCGATACGTCCCTGGCCTGCGCGCCGGAAACGCAGAAATACATCGACGCCAAAGTCGTCTCTGTCGTCAAGGAACAACACGCCAAGGCCAAGAAAATCCTCGAAGACCATCGCCCGGCCCTGGATGCCCTGGCCAAATACCTCTACGAAAAAGAAACGATTACCGGCAAAGAATTCATGGATATCCTGAGAGCGCAGACCGCAGGTCGTGACTAGTGGCTAGTGGTTCGCGGCTCGTGGTTCGTGGCTCGTAGGGGCGCCACGTGGGGCGCCCGCCATGAATAGTGGCGAATACGTGGCTAGCGGCTGACTCCCCTTTGGGACGGCCCCCACGAACGGCTAACACTTCACTATATACAAGGTTTGGCAAATGTGCTAAAATTAGTTGTTATGTTGGTAAAAATTTTATAGAGTTAAGGGGTTATCATGGCAAACAAGTTTATCTCCGGCACATTGATCCTGACCTTGTCGGGCTTTGTCGTCAAAGCCATTGGCAGTATCAACTGGATCATCTTGTCCCGTATTCTCGGCGGTGAAGGCATCGGCATCTATCAGATGGCTTTCCCGATTTACCTGCTGGCACTCGATATTTCCAGTGCCGGGCTGCCGATTGCAATTTCCATCATTACAGCTGAAAAAGTAGCCAAACAGGACTATTTCGGCGCCCAGCGTATTTTCCACGTGTCCTTGTCCATGCTCTGTACGACGGCACTTTTTTTGAGTATCCTCATGTTCTTTGGTTCCAGCTTCCTCATCGATGAACACATCATCCGCGAAAGCCGGGCCTATTATTCGCTCATCGCCCTGGCACCGGCCATCTTCTTCACGACGATCATCGCCGGCTACCGCGGCTATCTGCAGGGCTGGCAGCAAATGACGCCGACAGCTATTTCCCAGATCGTTGAACAGCTGGTCCGCGTCGTCGTCATGCTCGGCTTCGCCGCGCTCCTCCTGCCGTACGGCCTCGATTATGCCGCCGGCGGTGCCAGTCTCGGCGCCGGCGCCGGTGGGTTTGCAGCCTGGCTGGTCCTGGTCTATTACTATTATAAGTTGAAGCGGACCCTCCCCGTCGACGGGCCGACATTCGAGCAGGAAAGCATCAAGCACATCCTCAAGCGCCTGGTCATCCTGGCTATCCCCATTTCCCTGTCGAGCATCATGCTCCCCGTCGTATCCAACCTGGACCTGCTCATCGTACCGCGGCGGCTGGAAGTAGCCGGTTATTCGACCCATCAGGCCACGGAGCTGTTCGGTTACCTGACGGGCATGTCCGTACCGCTCATCAATCTGGCAACGATCCTGACGGCAGCCATGGCCATGAGCCTGGTGCCGGCCATCAGCCACAGTTTCACCTTGAAGGAATACGATGAAATCCGCGAACGGACGGCGACGTCCATGCGCATCTCCTTCCTGGTCACCATTCCCTTCAGCGTCATCCTCTACGTCATGGCCGAACCGATTGTCACCTTCATCTACAACGCGCCGGCCGCTACGGATGCCACGCGGGCCGTGGCCATCGCCATCTGCTTCTTGGGCCTGCACCAGATTTCGACGGCTATCCTTCAGGGCCTGAAGAAACCGAAGATCCCGGTCATCAACATGGCTGTCGCCTGTGTCGCCAAGGTCCTGTGCAACTGGTTCTTAGTCGCCATCCCGACCCTGGGCATCACCGGGGCTTCCTATGCGACAGTGGCCGACATCGGCGTCGCTGCCGTCCTCAACATGTTCTTCATTTACCGTAAAATCGGTTACGTCATCGACATCAAAGTCGTCATGAAAAACATCGTCTCTGCCGCCATCATGGGCGTGGCCATGTATTTCATGTACGCCTTCCTCTTCCCTTACCTGGGACTCTTCCTGGACCTCTTCCTGACCTGCATCGTCGGGTCGGCCATCTACATCGGCTGCATGGTCCTCAACGGCGGTGTCACCAAAGAAGACGCAGCCAAAATGCCCCTTATCGGACGATTTTTCTAGAAAAAACGCGCTGTCTTTGCGACAGCGCGTTTTTTTAGCAGGTTTTAAATTTATTTTATACTGTAGGGGTCGCCACGTGGGCGACCCGTTAGGGCTTTGGAGATTTGCGTGAGCGGGCGCCCCACGTGGGCGACCCTACAAATAAATATCAGTCCTTTCGATATTTCGCTACGAAGCGGGCCATGCGTTTCAGGGCTTCCTGGATGGTGTCCATGCTGGCGGCGTAGGAGATGCGGACGAAGCCTTCGCCCTGGTCGCCAAAGGCCGTGCCCGGGACGACGGCGACTTTTTCTTCCTGAACCAGTTTTTCGCAGAATTCTGCCGACGTCATGCCCGTGCAGCGGATGTCCGGGAAGATGTAGAAGGCGCCTTTCGGTTCAAAGACGGGCAGCCCCATGTCGCACAGGCCCTTGTAGATGACCTTGCGGCGGCGGTCGTATTCCTGACGCATGGCTTCGACGTCGTCGTCACATTCCTTGAGGGCCGTAATGCCGCCGACCTGGGCCGTCGTATTGGCACACATGATGGCGTACTGATGGAGCTTCAAAATCGGTGCCAGGCCTTCCCGCGGTGCGCAGACGTAGCCCAGACGCATACCCGTCATGGCATAGGCCTTGGAAAAGCCGTTGAAGATGACCGTCCGTTCACGCATGCCCGGCAATTTGGCGAAGGACGTGAACTTGGCATCGCCGTACATGAGTTCACAGTAGATTTCATCGGACAAGACGATAAGGTCGTGTTCTTCGGCAAATTTGGCAATAGGCATCAATTCTTCTGCCGACATGACTGTCCCCGTCGGGTTGTTCGGATAGCCGATGACAATGGCTTTCGTCTTCGGCGTAATGACCTTTTCCAAAGCTTCGACAGTCAGTTTGAAATCGTGTTCCGGATAGGTCGGCACGAAGACCGGCGTCCCGCCAGCCAGTTCGACAGACGCCGGATAGGCAACGTAAGCCGGGTCGGGGATGATGACTTCATCGCCCGGTTCGGTAATGGCCAGGAGGGCCATGGCCAGGCCTTCGGAAACGCCGACAGTGACCAGGATTTCATCTTTAGGGTCATAATGGACACCATAGCGTTGTTCAAAATGATGGCTAATGGCTTCACGGAGCTCCATCATGCCTGAATTCCCGGTATAACTCGTTTCCTTGGCATCGAGGCTGGCTTTCATGGCTGCCAGTACCTTGTCCGGTGCGGCAAAGTCCGGTTCGCCGATACTCAGGGACAAGACCCCTTTGACCTGGGCTGCAATATCGAAGAACTTGCGGATACCCGAGGGTTTGATTGCCTTAACGTTGGCCGCCGTTTTATCATTCCAATTCATAATAACACACCGCCTTTTTATGATTGTTTTTGCATTTATATATGCGTATATCTTATATACAGTATACCACTTGCAACAAAATCATGGAAGAGGAAAAAAGGGCTTGTCGCACAACGACAAGCCCTTTTTTCTTGTAGGGGCGCCCACGTGGGGCGCCCGTTCACGCAAAAGCTGGTTTACAAGTATCCTACATATACCTGCGGGCTCGCCACGTGCGAGCCCCTACAGATAATGATAACGTTTTTTCGCCCCTCTACAGCGGTCCGTTTCAGCCTGACAGATGACTCTGGCGGGCCGCCCTTTGGGCGTCCCCTACGAACGGCTGGCGGCGAACTGCCTATCCCTACGGTTTATCGAATAGGTATTCTTCGCGGCCGACGACTTTGCCGTTCTTCATGTAGACGCGGGGGACGCGGCGCGAGATGTTGCACATGATTTCGTAGTTGATAGTGCCACAGACTGCGGCGATTTCTTCGATGGGGATGAAGCTGTCGCCCTGACGGCCGAAGAGGACGACTTCGTCACCGGCGTGGACGTTGGCTTCGCCGCTGACGTCGATCATGCACTGGTCCATGCAGATGGCGCCGACCTGGGGGACGCGGTGCCCATGGTAGAGGACGTCGACTTTCCCCGACAGGATGCGCGAATAACCATCGGCATAGCCGACGGGCAGGGTCGCGATTTTCCGGCGCGACGGAGCCTTATAATGGCGGCCATAGCTGACGGTCGCACCGGCGTCGATGAGTTTGACATGGGCGATGCAGCAGCGCAGGGACATGACGGGCCGCAGGTCATAAGGCTTGATGTCGATTTCCGGCGACGGTTCACAGCCGTACATGATGATGCCCGGCCGGACCATGTCGCAGTAGTATTCGGGCAGTTCCAGGACGGCCGCACTGTTGCAGCAATGGCGCAGGGCGATGTGGATGCCTTCTTCTTCCATGCGCTTGCACATCCAGCGGAAATGGCCGTACTGTTCGCGCGTGAACGTCTTGTCTTTCATGTCGGAAACGGCAAAATGGGTGAACATGCCGCGGATTTCGATATTCGGCAGGGCTGCGATGGTCTTGATTTCAGAGACGCTGAATTCATTGACCTGGAAGCCGACGCGGCTCATGCCCGTATCGACGGCGATATGGACGCGCAGTGTCTTGCCCAGGCGCCGGGCTTCCTGGGAGAAGAATTCGGCGTTCTTCAAGTTGAAGACAGCCGGTTCGATGTCATACGTCAGGAGTTCTTCTGTCCGCCGGGCGTCGGTATGGCCGAGGATGAAGATTTCGTTGTCGATATGCGCATAGCGGCGGAGCTCGACGGCTTCGTCCAGGCTGGACACGGCAAAGCAGTCGGCGCCGTTTTCGGCAAAGGTCTTGGCCAGTTCGACACTGCCGTGGCCGTAGGCATTGGCCTTGACGACGGCGGCGATTTTGACATCCGGCCCGACGTGCTTGCGTATCTGGCGCATATTATGAGCCGCTGCGTCGAGGTTGATCTGGGCCCAGACGGCACGGCGTGTAAAATTCATGGTACTTTCATATGCATTCATCATTATCTCGCCTTCCCATTTGGAATGTTACTATATTTCATAATCATAGCACAGCCCTTATAGGCCGTCAATCAATCGGCACAGGCCGTCCATGACATTTTCTTCCCAAATATAATTGCGGCTGAAGCGGCCGGCACTGCGCGGGTCGTCATCTTCGGCCAGGGCCTCGCCATTCATGACGTAGGCAAAGCCGCTGCCCGTCCCGGGCCGGACGAAGAGGCCCGACAAGAGGCCAAAGGCCTGGCCCGTGTGACCCCATAAATCGACGGCCTTCGTGCGGCAGCAGCGGGCCGGCCCCGTGCCGTCGACGAAGAATTCGCTCAGGCCATAGGTGAGCAGGGTCTGGCCGCACGTATCGCCATTGTGGCCGTCATAGACCCATTGAGGGCTGAACATGGCCTGCAGCGACGACGGCGCCAGGACCTGCCGGTCCTGATAGCGGCCGCCCTGAATCATCATGGCCAGGACGTGGCCCAGTTCCTCCAGAGACAGGCGCAGGCCGCCTTGCGGTGAAAAGATCGTCGCATTGGTCCCAGGCCGGTACGCTGCCAGGTCGTAAGACTGGCAGACGTCCTGGGCATAGGGATTCTGCAAGGCCAGGGTTTCGCGCTCCGGCTGGACGCCGCCAAAATCGTCGATAGTCCCCTGCCAGGGGCCCTGTTCATCCCAGCGGCCCTGACTATCCCGTTTGAGATAGACCGTCCCCAATTTGGCGAATTCAGCCGCTTCCAGATTGCCCGGCACATAGTCGGCTCGGCAGTCCAGGGCGGCCAGGATATGCGCTTTCTGATACCTATCGAAGCGCTGGCCCGTCACGGCTTCGATGACCGTCCCCAAGAGGCCGTAATTGAGGTTACAATAAGTAAAATAAACACCCGGTGCCTGCCCGGCCGGTGCGAAATGGGCGCCGTCTTCCCAATAGGGGCTGCCTGGCGTAAAGAAGGCCTGGACACGGACCGACGGCGGAATGCTGTAGACCCTGCCGTCGCGCAGGCCCGACGTATGCGAAGCCAGCATACGAAGCGTAATGGGCACGTCGGGATAAGACGGATGGCGCAGGCGAAAGCCCAGGTACTGGCTGACATCGTCGTCCAGGGACAGCTTCCCCGCTTCGGCGAGCTCCATGAGGGTAAAGACCGTGAACATCTTGGAGACAGACGCCATGCGGAAACGGCTGTCCGCCGTCATCGGCCAGGACCGCTCCCCGTCCACGCGGCGGACGCCGGCGGCAAAACGGTAGACCTCGTGCCCATCGGCATAGGCCAGGACGGCCAGACCGGGCACGCCGGTCCCCGTGTCGCCAATAAGAGAGGCGAAATAAGCATCCCAGTCAGTTCGATTCATAATGGCTCCTTTCAGGTGTGGAAAAGGCGCTGTCTATGAAGACAGCGCCTTTTAGGGGTTAGTGGTCAGTGGTTAGCAGTTAGTGCGTAGGGGCCGTCCTAAAGCCTTTCCAGCCCGTCAGGTGCCGACCAACAGAAGGCACAAGACGGTTGCTGGAACGGACAGCAGAGGCTGGGCGGCCCGGCTCTCCTGTTAGGAGAGCTGTCAGCACAGCTGACTGAGAGGTCAACCTCTCCGGCCCTCCGGGCCACCTCCCCTATTAGGGGCGGCTTTCACGAAACACGAACTACAAACTTTTCTTATCCCTTATAATTTTCCGGATAGATGGTGATATCGTAGTGGTTCTTGTCCCATTCGTGGGTAATCTGATGCTTGTACGGCGACAGGGCGTTGATGAGGACTTCATAAGCCTTGGTGCCCTGATAGATGCCGTCGTCGGAGATGTCGACTTTATAGCCATTTTCATGGGAATAGATGCCGCTGGCATGGTAGCCGCTTTCCGCACCGCCGGTGATGACGAAGGAAATGCCAGCCTGACGGGCTTCGGTATTCAGCCGGTCCAGGAAGGCGATGGTCGAGCTCTGGAAGTGGGCCGTATCGGTCGTCCAGTTGCTGTCCCACGGCGTATCCATACCTTCCGTGCTGCTCCATTTGCGCAGGTTGCTCTTGCCGAAATCACGGCGGTATGCGTAGGCATCGGCAATAGCTGCATCATAGGAGTCGTGCTGATACTGGTATTGGTATTGGTCTTCATATTTCTGACGGTTCCAGGCCGTAACCGGTGTCGCCATGTGCTGCGATTCAGCATAATGGTACTTGACCGTATCCGGCGTAATCGTACCGGGATTATCAATATTGGCAAAAGCCGAGGCCGGAATCAGGGCATGGACGCGATCCCGAAGGCGGTCACCGATTTTGTCAGAATTATTCGTTATGGTAGTGTTCGTTTTCTTCTTGGCTTTGTCTTGTTCCTGGACCTGTGCCATAACGGCAACGGCCGGAGATACCGTTTCCGATTCCTTGACCTGTGCTGCCGAAGCAGTGACAGTTCCCATAAGACAGCAAAGAAACAGGATTGCGATGATAGACTTCTTCATTGAATTCCCCCTTAAAATACTGAAATTATGTGTATGACATTCGGTTATTTTCACGAACAGCGTTTCAATTATAACATATTCAGGGGAATTTAAAAAGTCCTGTTACGAACCCAGGAGCTGACGCTGTTCCATTTCCTGGGCTGCCGCCTCATCCTGGTCGGCCTTCTTCGTGTCGCCTAATTTGCGCCAGACCTGGCTGCGCAGCTTGTAGCCATCTTCATAGGGCTTGACTGCCAAAGCCTGTGTCAAATACTGTACGGCCCGCGGATAATCGCCCTGGTCCATGGCCAGCTGGCCCAGGCTGTCGTAGACGGCCAATTTATCGCTGTCATCCGTGGCCAGGCGGACCGATTGGTCATAGTCTTTTTTAGCCAAATCGAAGCGCTTCAAATGGCGGTAACATTCGCCGCGGTTATTGTAATCCATAGCCGTTTCCTTCAAAGCCAGGGCTTTCGTCAAGTCGGCAATGGCCAACTCGTCCTGGCCCATCTGGGCGTAGACCAGGCCTCGTTCGGAATAGACCCGGCTGTCGTCGGGATGGCGTTGCGCCGCTTCATTGAGCAGGGCCAGGGCCTGGTCATATAGTCCGGCTTCTTCGGCGACGGAACCGGCCAGGAAGTAATCGCCGCGGTGCATGAATTCATACATGACGCCGATACGGCGGCTCAGGTCGGCCATTTTCTTGTCGCCCTTCTTATCATAGATCAGGCTTTCGAGGATATAGTTCTGAGGAAAGGCCGGAGCCAGCTTTTCCCCCTGTTTGACGTCATCCAGGGCCTTGTCATACGATTCGATGGCCGTATAGGCCCGGGCCCGGTTGAAATACATCAGTCCCTGCAAAGGATCGCCCTTCTGGCTCAAGGCCAGGGCCTTCGTATAGTCGTTGACGGCCAGCGGGTATTCTTTGCGCTGTTCGTAAATGGCGCCGCGGTTGAAATAATGGAAGGCCGTGCCCGGTTCCAGGGAAATGGCTTTATCGCAATCGGCCAGGGCTTCGTCATTCCGTCCGAGGATGCTGTAAATCGTGCTGCGGCGGTCGTAAGCATCGGCATCATCGGGATGTTCTGCAATCTGGCCGTTGACGATCTGAAGGGCTTTCTCATAATCCTTGGCGCGGACAGCCTGCAAGAGTTCACTTTCCCCGTGGGTCTGCAAAGCAAGGGCCCCTTGACCATCGCCTTTCGCCAGGATCACATCGTCCGCCAGGGACAGGCAGGGAACGGCCAAAAAGCAGGAAACCAGCCCGGCTAATATGCACTGTTTCAATCGGTTCATAAGAATCCCCCTATCTCTCGAATTTTGCTTTACCTTATAAAATTCGACATAGCCCTGCCAAATTCCTGCCAAAAGACAAAAAGTAATATGGTATACAGCAGTTTACAACTTTTTGAACAAATAAATATCGCGTAACCACACTTTGAAGTATAATGAATCTGCTAAAACACATCATCTCAAAGGAGTTACGCGATGAATTCATTAT